>JBKJXU010000189.1:0-5261 GCA_046716145.1 Actinomycetota bacterium | reverse complement strand
GTGATCGCCGACGACGACCTCGAGACGGAGGTGGCCCGGCTCGAGGAGTTGGGCGCCAGGGTCCGGATCTGGGCCGAGCAGGACGGCGGCTTGTGGTGTGTGATGCTCGATCCGGAGGGCAACGAGTTCTGCGTCATGCCACCCGAGGACGCGGCGTGAGTTCTGCCGCAGCCCGCCCGCGGAAAGGCCCTTCAGAACAGGCCGGTCGTCCGGCCTTCCGCGTCGATGTCCACACCCATGAAGTTGGGTGTCTTGCCCAGGCCGGGCATCCGTTGCATGTCGCCGCAGAGCACGACCACGAAGCCCGCGCCGGCGCTGGGGACCACCCCGCGCACCGGGAGCCTGAAACCGCGGGGGCGGTTGAGCAGCAGCGGGTCGTGGCTGAGCGACAGGTGCGTCTTCGCCATACAGACGGGGGCGGTGCCGAACCCCAGCTCGTCCATCCGCGCGAGGTCCTTCTCGGCCTGGGGGAGGTAGTCGACGCCCTCGGCGCCGTAGAGCTTCGTGGCGATCGCTTCGATCTGTCCCCGCAGCGGTGTGCCGTCCGGGGTGAGCTGGTGGAACGAATTGGGCCGTTCGCACGCTGCCACCACCGCCTTGGCCAGGTCGACCGCGCCGGCGCCTCCCTCGGCGAAGCCGCGGTTGACGACGACCGTCTCGGCGCCCGCGCCCACCGCGAGCTCGCCGATGAGGTCGATCTCCGCGGCGGTGTCGGTGGGGAAGTTGTTGATGGACACCACGCACGGCAGACCGTACTCGCGCATGATCTGGATGTGGGCCGCCAGGTTGTCGATACCGCGGCGGAGGGCGTCGAGGTCCTCCGTGCCCAGATCGGCGAAGGCCATCCCGCCGTGCGACTTGGTCGCGCGCACCGTCGTGACGAGCACGCCGGCGCTCGGGGTGAACCCGCCGAAGCGGCACACGATGTCGCAGAACTTCTGCAGACCCAGGTCGGAGGCGAACCCGGCCTCGGTGATGACGAAGTCGGCGAGTTTCAGCGCGACGCGGTCTTCGACGATCGAGTTGTTCCCATGGGCGATGTTGCCGAACGGGCCGGCATGCAGCAGCACCGGCTGGCCCTCGAGCGTCTGGACCAGGTTGGGTTCGATCGCGTCGCGCATGATCACGGTCATCGCCCCAGCCACCCGCAAGTCCTCCGCCGTCACGGGCGCGCCGTCGTAGGTCGACGCCACGATGATCCGCCCCAGCCGGGTACGGAGGTCGTGCAGGTCGCTGGTGAGCGCGAGGATCGCCATGATCTCGGAGGCGGCCGTGATCACGAAGCCCTCCTGTCGGGGGACGCCGTGCACCTTGCCGCCGAGACCGACGACGGTGTCGCGCAGTTCGCGATCGTTCACATCGAGGGCCCGGGGCCACGTGATCGTCCGCGGGTCGATGCCATGTGGATTGCCGTGGTAGATCGAGGCATCGAGCGCTGCGGACAGCAGATCGTGGGCGGCCGTGACCGCGTGGAAGTCGCCGTTGAAGTGGAGGTTGATCTCCTCCATCGGGACGACCTGCGCGTAGCCGCCGCCCGTGCCGCCGCCCTTGATGCCGAAGACGGGGCCCATCGAAGGCTCGCGCAGGGCCAGCACGACGTCCTTGCCGATCTTCCCGAGGCCCTGCGCGAGCGAAACCGACGTGGTCGTCTTGCCCTCACCGGCCTTCGTCGGGGTGATCGCTGTCGTGATGATCAACTTGGCGTCCGGGCGGTCCTTCAGCCGCTCGAGGATCGAGAGCGAGATCTTGGCTCGGTTCGTGCCGTAGGGCTTGAGTTCCTCGGGCGTGATGCCGGCGGACTCCGCGATCCGGGTGATGGGCAGGAGGGTGGCTTCCTGGGCGATCTCGAGTCCGGACTTCATCGGCGCTCCTCGTGACGGGTTGGGCCAAGACGATAGCGGAGTGGGTCTGACCGGGGGAGCCGACCGGCTGCGGGCGGGGTCCTCAGGTGCGACGAGCGTGTGGCTCAGGAAACCTCGGTCATGATGACGATCACCGAAGCCAGGCTCAATGCGACGAAGGCCAGGGTGATCGCCCACACCAGCGCCGGTGCGATGGGCTCGAAGCGGCCTTGGGCGAGGGCGCGCCGAACGGTCCGGTCGCGCCATCCCCCGACCGCGAAGATCGTGAGGGCCAGCGCGCCGAACGCTGCCCCCAGGCTGGCGAACGGGAGGGGATCGACATCCAGCAAGGCGGGAACGAGCCGTCCGACCGCGAGGGCCAGCGCGATCGCCGCCATCCTGAGCGCCACCACGCGAGCAGGGTGCGTTCCTGCGCCAAGTACGTGCGGCGGGTCGCGTCTTCGAGGCCCGGTTCCCGATCCTGCACGAGGGCATCTTCGCACGCGCCGGGAGTACCTCGGGTGTGATACTCCGAGGCGTGGACATCCCGTCCTTCCTCCAGCAGTACCCACCCTTCGACGATGTCGAGGACGACGTGCTCGCCGGGGTCGTGGCTGCAACCCACATCGAGTTCCATCCGGCGGGCGAGGCGATCCTGCGTCAGGGCGGCGAGCCAGCCCATCACCTCTACGTCGTGCGCACCGGCGCCGTCGAGATGCAGGACGGCGATCAGGTCCTCGACCTGTTGTCGGAGGGGGAACTGTTCGGGCACCCGTCGCTGCTGTCGGGGATGAGCCCCACCCTTTCGGTCCGGGCCCATGAGGACACGATCGTCTACCTCATCGACAAGCACATCGCGCTGTCGATCCTGGGCACGCAATCCGGCTTGCAGTTCCTGTCTTCGAGCCTTCGCCGCCGGGTCGTGCGCGCGCTCGAGGGTTTGAATCCGGAGGCCGTGGATCCCTGGCGGACGCGGGTGGGTGCGCTCGTCCGCCGTCCGCCGGTGACCGCCGAAGCCTCGCTGACGATCCGCGAGGCCGCCGAGCTCATGACCACCGAACGGGTTTCGTCGCTCCTGGTGCACGGTCCGGAAGGGGTCGGCATCGTGACCGATCGAGATCTTCGATCGCGCGTGCTCGCTCTTGGACGGAGCCCGGAGGCTCCACTCGAGGAGATCCTGACGTCGCCGGTCGAGACCGTTGACGCGGGGACGATCGTCGCCGACGTCGCAGCACTCATGCTCGAGAAGGGCGTCCATCACGTCCCCGTGCTGGACGGGGAGGGCGAGGTCCTCGGTGTCGTGACGAACACGGACCTCATGGGACTCGAGCACAAGACCCCCTACCTGTTGAAGGTCGACATCGAGCGCGCAACCACCGCTGACGAGGTGATCGCGGCAGCCCTCAGGTTGCCCGACGCCGTGTGCACCTTGGTCGAGGCGAACGTGGACTCCTTGCATGTGGCGCATGTCATCGGGGTGACGACCGACGCAGCGACCCGCCAGCTCCTCGATCTGGGTATCGCCCAGATCGGGGAGCCTCCGTGCCCGTGGGCCTGGCTCGCACTCGGGAGCGAGGGCCGGTTGGAGCAGGCGCTCTTGCGTGATCAGGACAACGCGATGGTGATCGACCCGGGCAGCCTCGAGATGGCGGCCGTCGACCCGTACTTCCAGCGACTCGCCGACTTCGTGAACGACGGCCTCCAGGACTCGGGGATCCCCAAGTGCAGCGCCGGCGTCATCGCCTCGAACCCCGCGTGGCGTCACACCCCCGGTGACTGGAGTGAGCTGTTCCGCAGGTGGGTCGAAGAAGGCACGTGGATGGGCGGCGCGATGAGCGCGATCGCGTTCGACTACCGCCACGTCGCCGGCCCGCTCAACGTTGAGTCCTCGTTCGGTGCCATCATCCGCTGGGCCGGCGCGCAGGACGCTTTCATCCGCCGGATTGCGAAGACCGCACTCGAGGACCGGCCGCCCACCGGATTCGGCCGTGATGAGGTCATCCACGCCAAGGGCCGCACGGCCGAGGTGCTCGATATCAAACGGGGCGGGATCGCACTGATCACGAACGTTGCCCGCGTGTACGCACTGATGAGCGGGCTAGCTGAGAACCGAACACTGAGGCGTCTGCACCAGGCCGCGGAGCTCGGCCGACTCAACACCGACATGCTGCAAGGACTGGAGGAAGCGTTCGGGTTGCTCTGGCAGACGCGTCTCGAACACCAGGTGCAACAGGTTCGGGCGGGCGTGGTCCCCGACGACCAGGTCGACCCGAGTTCGCTCGGACCGCTCGGACGGCAAGGGCTCAAGGAGGCGTTCCGCATGATCGACCGGGTCCAGGACGTGTTGGCCAACCGCGTCGGTGTAGGCCGGTGAACTACGCCGAGGCGTGCGCCCGATGAGCGACGTCCTCGCACCACCGATCGCGCCCGAGCGCAAGATCCGTCGGACGCCGTGGCGGACCGCGTCGTTCGTCGCCCTGGACTTCGAGGCGACGGGCCTGGGCAGAGGGGACACGATCATCTCCTTCGGGACCGTGCCGGTACGAGGATCCAGGATCGAGGTGGGGGAGGCGCGATACCAGCTCGTGCACCCCGGCGACGTGGAGGTCTCCCGACGGTCGATCGCCGTGCACATGCTGCGACCGGTCGACCTGATCGATGCGCCGCCGGCGGACGCCGCGAAGGCGGCGCTCAGTCAGATCCTCCGTGCACAGATGATCCTCGCGTGGTGGGCGCCGGTGGAGGCTGCGTTCCTCGACCAACTGTTCGGCGGGGGTCGACGGTCCTGGATGGCGCGGGCGATCGACGTCAGAGACCTGCTCCTGGCGCTCGAGGGTCCTCAGGCCGGCGTGCACACGCTGTCCGCGGCAGCTGAGCGCTACGGTGTGCCGGTCGCGAGCGCCCACCACGCGCTCGACGACGCCCTCGTGACGGCACAGCTGTTCCTCGTGCTCGCATCGAAGCTCGGGCGACGTGCGAGATCCATCCGCGATCTACAGAAGCTCGCGCCGCGGCAGGGGAGCGCCCGGTTCCGCTGAGCCGTCACCTCTTAGGGTCGGCCGGTACGATCTCGACCTCGATGCCGTCCCGCCGGAGGCGACGCTGGACGCTCTGAGCGAGGTCGCCTTCGATCGCGCGGCGCAGACCGGTCGTCGGTGCCTCGTCCATCACGACGGTGCGTACCCCGCGGGCCCGGGCCACGTTCACGATCGTTCGGACAGCACGACGGGTCGAGGCGACTTGCCCGTCAGCGTCGATACCCTCGCGCTCGATACGGGCGATCGCATCGTTCACCCAACCGAGCCGCTCCTGCATCTCTGCCCTCGTCGGGAGCAGGCCTGGGTGCGGCAGTCCGAGCGACGTCCCGTAGATCCTGGCGATGGTGAGAACCGCGGCGGACCCGTCGCCGGCGAGGGGGGG
>JBKJXU010000188.1:0-2506 GCA_046716145.1 Actinomycetota bacterium | reverse complement strand
ACGAGCCCGTCGGCCCACGCCCACATCTCGCGTCGCGCCATCGTGACGAACAACACCAGTCCGAGGATCGCGTTCGTCAGCAGACCCACGAACGTGGCGTGGTCCAGAGCGAGGAACAGTCCCCGCGGCGCCGCTTCGATGTCTTCGGAATACCGCACGATGAGGTACGCGAGCAAGCCGAGCGCGGGGATCGCGAACAACAGCGACATCGCTGCGTGCAGCCGCTCGGACGCGACCGGCCATCCGGCGCCGGCGATCGCGCCGCGGTGTCGCCAGAGCACGATCACGACACCGACAACCTCACCTAGCAGGTTCAGACCCAGCAGGGGCAATATGTCGAAGAGCACGCCGATCGCGAGCGCGATGCCGGCGCCGAAGAACAGCCACGCCTGGATCGCCCCCGCCCGCGGGAGCCCTTGGGTCCCGGGTCCACCCAGCAGTTGCTCGTTCACCGCCACGCCAGCCAGGATCAGGTACCCCACGACCATCATGGCTGGGTGGGCGCCGGCGATCCCCTCCGGGAGGTCGATCGTGCCGGCCAACTGCAGCCCCAGCAGCACGCCCAGCACGCCACCGATCACCAGGTTCACCGAGGCGAGCACCATCGACAGCCTCGGCACGGTGAGCACCTGGCCCGCGCGCTGCTGGAACACCCAGACGGCGAACCACACGATCGCGACGAGCATGAGCGTGCCCGCCACCGGCCGCAGCGGCTCGGAGTCGAGCCAGAACATCGCCACGTAGAAGACGACCGCCGCGACCGCACCGTCGCGGAGCATGCGCGGCAGTGGCGCGCCGAAGATCCACGAACCCGCCGCGAAGATCGAGAGCGTGATCCAGCCGAGCGTCCCTGAGTGCACGTGCGCCAGGAGCAGGCCGTGCTCCGGGTCCAGGACGTCGGTCCCGTTCAGGATGCCGATGACGACGGTGAACACGAAGATCGCCATCGCGGCGCCCAGCAACGGGGTGATGCTCCGGGTCACGTCGGTGTCGTTCACGTCCGCTCCTTCCGGGTGCGTGAGCCTGCAGCCGAGCAGATCCTAGCCCTCGGACCACGCCTGGTCGAGCGCGGTCCACCGGTCTTGACCGCCGGCGGCGAGCGTGACTACGGTGAGCTGATGCGACGAGCCACATCAGCCGCGCTGTCGCTGGTGCTCGCCGTGGCGGCGCTCGCCCCCGCCGCGACCGTGGCTACCTCCGAGCGCCTGCGGTGGAAGGTCTGCGGCGAGTGGCGGCAGGTCCCCGTCCCCGAGCCCCGCGTCTCCGGTGAGCTCCGCGACATCGCGGTCGTCTCCCCGACGGAGGCCTGGGCCGTGGGGGTGCTCGGCGCCGAGGGCATCCTGCAGCCGCTCGTGCTGCACTGGAACGGCATCCGCTGGGAGCGCGTGCGGTTCCCCGCGCTCCGCGGCGACCCCGACTTCGCCATCCTGGAGTCGGTGGCCGTGACGGCCGCCGGCGAGGTCTGGGCGGTCGGCGCGTGGTCTTCCATGAACCGGAGCGGGCACCCCCTCACCGCCCGATGGGATGGCGGACGGTGGCTCGTGGTGCCGCTCCCCGATCCGGGGCTGCGCGGCCACCTGGACGGGCTCGCGGCCGTCCCCGGCACCGACACGCTGTGGGCCGTGGGTCAGATGATCGAGCCCCACGAAGGCGCGCTCGCGATGCGGTGGACCGGCGAACGCTGGCGCCGGTTCCGCGTGCCGGACGTGGTTCCGCGAGCCACCCAGATCCTCTTCGACGTCGTCGCGTTCGCCCGCACGACCTGGGCCGTCGGCAGGAGCTACGGCCCCGGCGACCGCTGGCGCATGGTGGCCGCCCGCTGGCACGACGGGCGGTGGCGGACCTCCCTGGGGCCCGCTGTCTCGCCCTTCGCGGTGGCCGGGACGCGGCCCAACCGCCTGTGGGCGGTCGGCGGCGTCGACTCGGACCGGCCGGGCCACCAGCAACCCGCGATCGTCCGGTGGAACGGCGAGCGCTGGAGCCGTGCGTACACGGGCGGGCGCCCCGGCTTCCTCCGCGACGTGGTCACACCCGCTCCCGGCGTGGCCTGGGCTGTGGGACAACGCGCCGACGGGCCCCTCATGCTCCGCCTCGGCGAGCAGGGGTGGGCGCCCGCCCGGATCCCCGACGTGCGCGGCTGGTTCGGGGCGATCGACGGCACGCCGAACAACCTCTGGGTCACCCATGCGCGGCTCTGGAGGGGGAGCGAGGCGACGGTCTACGACACCTACCACCGCTGCTGAGCCCGGGAGGGGCTGAGTGGGTTGCGCTAGCTCGCGACCGCCGCCATCACGGTCGCGCGCCGGGCGCTCCGCCGCAGGAGCATCTTCACCACGTACGCGGCGTCCCGTCCCACGCCGGGCAGCACGTCGGACGTCGCGGCGTACTGGAACGGCAGCCCCACGAAGTAGAGCCCGGGTTCGCTCGTGACGACGCCACGCTCATGCGTCGGCGTGCCGTCCTCGCCGAAGATCGGCAGGTCGATCCACGACAGGTCGTGGCGGAA
>JBKJXU010000187.1:0-3371 GCA_046716145.1 Actinomycetota bacterium | reverse complement strand
CCCCTGGGCGAGTCCGGCGGTTAACTCGGTCAGGTGCACGCACGTGCGTGTCCCGATGGCCTCCTCCAGGCCGACGATCACCCGGGGTCCCGGCCAGCCCGTCGCCTCGGCAAGCGCGTCGGCGTCCGCGGCCGCGCGCGCGGCACGACCCAGGGTCTTGGCCGCCTCGGTGATGACCACCCAGGCGCCGTCGGGCAAGCGGGCCGGTGGCGGGACCAACCGATCGAACAGGAACGGGATGGCGGTCTCCATGCCTTCGGGATGCAAGCCGTCGGCGATCCGCCGCAGGAGATCGCCGATCCGCCCGGCGTAGCGACTCGCTTCCTGGTTCGCACGGGCGCGGACGGCAGTATCGGGGATGAGCTCGCGGACGGGACCGACCTCGTGGGCGCCCAGGCGCCCGGTCGAAAGCTGGGTGGACGCGGCGAACGTCCGGAGCGACTCCACCTGGTCGCCCCAGTACTCGAGGCGGACCGGCCGGCGCGCACCACCGGGGAATACGTCGAGGACCCCGCCGCGTACCGCGAACTCGCCACGGTGCTGCACCACGTCCGCGCGGGTGTAGCCCAGATCCACGAGCCGCTCGGCCAGGTCATCCGGCGCGAGGTCCAGACCCTCCGTGAGCACGAGTGCGGGGACGGCTCCGAGGGTCGGCGCCACCGCGTGCATCGCTGCCAGCGCCGGCGCCACCAGCACGAACGGGCCGGCGGCGGACCGCAGCGCCGACATGGCGGCCGCGCGTCGGGCGGCGACCTCGGGCGACGGAGAGATCTGCTCGTAGGGCAGCGCCTCCCAGGCCGGGAGCAGGGCCGACCGTCCGGGCACCAGCGCGTCCACGTCGCGCTGCAGGTCCTCCGCCTCGTGCGGCCCGGCGGCGACCGCGAAGACCGCCGTGTCCAGGGTGAGAGCCATCGCGGCGATCGCGGCGGCTTCGCCCGCCTCGGCCCGGGCCCGGATCGGACGCTCGCGAGCGAGCAGCAGCCGTTCGAACGGCTCGGACGCCGCGATCGTTGCAAGCGCGTCCTGCAGCGACACCCCGACCCCTCTCGCGCACACCACGAACAGCCCCTGCCGCGGCGCGACAGGGGTCACGGGCCGAGTCTACGGGTGTGCGAGGGCTGGGTTCAGACCGCGTGCAGCCGTCCGGGGGAGCGCCTGTCCAGGTGCTCGGAACTGCGGGCGCTCACCACCGACTCACGCTCGAGGTTGCGGACCGAGAGCCAGCGGGTGAACTCATCGACCGGGATGGGTCGGGAGATGTAGAAGCCTTGAGCTTCGTCGCAGCCGAACTCTGCGAGCCGGTCGAACGTGTCGAGGTCCTCGACCCCTTCGGCGACCACGCGAAGGCCCAGGTTCCGACCCAGCTCCACCGTGGCGCGCACGATCATGAAGTCGTTCGCATCCACGTGCATCTGCATCACGAACGAGCGGTCGATCTTGATCTCCTCGATCGGGAGCCGCTTCAGATAGGAGAGCGATGAATAGCCCGTCCCGAAATCGTCGATCGACAGACCGACACCCACGTCGGACAGGGCATCCAGGACCGCCGTCGAGCGCCCTGAGTCACCCATCAGGAAGGACTCGGTGAGCTCCATCCGCAGGAACGCCGGCGGCACATCCCACCGCTGGAGGTGCGCGGCCACCTGATCCGGCAGATCGCCGTCCAGCAGCGACCGGGGTGAGATGTTGACGGCGACCGGGATCCGGATCCCCATGTCCGCCCACGCACGCCACTGCTGCAGGACCGATCCGATCACGAACTGGGTCAGTGGCCGGAGCAGGACGGTCTTCTCGACCAGCGGGATGAACTCGTCGGGCGGGAGCAGTCCCATCGCCGGATGCTGCCACCGGATGAGCGCCTCGGCGCCGGCGACCCGGCCGTCGGCCAAGCGCACCTTCGGTTGGTAGAACATGACGAATTCCCCGGCCTCGATCGCCGGGCGGACCTGACCGATCAAGGTGAGCCGCTGCGGGTTGTGACGGTCCATGTCACCGTTGTACAACTCGAAGCCGCGCCCGCTCTCCTTCGCGGAGTACATCGCGACATCGGCCCGGCGCATGAGCGTCTCCGCGTCGTTGGCCTGCGCGGGGAAGAACGCGATCCCCACGGAGCCCGACACATCCAGGGCCAAACCCTCCACCGTCATCGGGTGCTCGAGCTCGGCGATCAATCGCTCGGCGACGTGCATGGCGACCTCGTCGTTCGGCAGATCCGGCAACACGATCCCGAACTCGTCCCCGCCGAGCCGGGCCATGAGGTCGTCGTCGCGCAACACGCTCGAGAGCCGTGGGCCCATCTCCTTCAGGAGCATGTCCCCGAAGTGGTGGCCGAGCGTGTCGTTGACCTCCTTGAAGTGGTCGAGGTCGATGAGCATCACGCCGATCCGCCCGCCGGTCGCCCGTGCCTGCGCGATCGCCTCCTCGAGCCTGTGTTGGAAGAGCACGCGGTTCGGCATGCCCGTGAGCGAGTCGTGCAACGCCTGGTACTCGTTCTCGGCCTGCTTGACGGCGAGCTCGTTGGTGGCCTCCTGGAGCGAATGGGTGCGCTGGAACATCTGCCGCGCGAACGCGAGCGGCGCCGCGAACACCAGGATGGAGAACGCACCCAGTTGTGCGAACGACGTGGCGACCAGGACCGCGAACATAGCCAGCCCCATGTACGAGAGGAGGAACTCACCGAACACCCCTTGATGCATCTCGCCGAGGATGGCCCGCAGGCGCTTGCCCGACTGCAGCTTGTAGTAGAAGGCGACGATCAGGGTGTTCGTCCCGTAGCCGACGATCGCCGCGAGGAGGGTCGGCGGGATCAGGATCCAGGCGTCGATGCCGTCGCGGACGGCTTGCGGATCGATCCAGAGCTTGAACAAGTGCGACTCCACGATGACGCAGACGGCGATCTGCGACCGGATGAAGACGGCCTTGAGGATCGGCAGATCCCCGCGCAGCTCCCTCGCATCCGCGGAACCGAGCAAGGCGATCGCGGCGGCGATCGGTGTCGGGAAGATGAGCGCTGCGGAGAGCTCCAAAGGGAAGGACAGGCTGAACCCCATCGAGACGTTGGTCGCGACGGGGAGCAGCTCGGCAACGGTGACTGCCACGGCCCACGCCAGCGGCGCCCATTCCCACTGCACGAACTGCCCCGGACGGATCGAAAGCTCCGCCAGGAGATAGAGGATCACGGGAACGCTGACGAGTAGCTCGAACGCGATGATGGCCGGACGCCGGTCGTGTACCGGACGTGCGGTCTGGGGCGAGCCTTCGACCTCCGCCTCCACCCCCACGTCAGGCGGGGCCTCAGGCACCGACATGCGAGGGCTCCCGTGACTGCACGAGTCCGTCGGCGGGTCGGCTCCTGCGTCGCATCCCCGCCG
>JBKJXU010000186.1:0-25206 GCA_046716145.1 Actinomycetota bacterium | reverse complement strand
GGTGACGGCCGGGCCCGCGTTCGGCCCCGACGGGCGCCTGCAGAGCGCGTCGTTCGAAGCCGCGGTGGCGCCCGGAGGGGCCCTGTCGGCGCCCATGGCCACTCTTGGCTCCCTCACGGCTGCCCGCCGCATCCCCGTCGACCTGGTCATCCAACCGTCGGTGCTGGAACAGGCCCGGACGATGGCTGCCGGCTATGAGCGCGCCGACGGGACCGTCATCGCCGCCGGGGAGGGTCCCGCGGCGGCGGCGCAGGCGTTCCTCGACCGGGTCCGAGCGGTCGCCGGTGTGCCGTCCGTGCAGGTGATCGGTCTCCCCCTGGACGCCCCGTCGGTCCCCGCCTTGCTCGGCAGCGGGCTCGGCATCGATCTCACGAGACACGAGGACAGAGGCGCCGCGCTCCTTCGGCAGGTCCTGAACGTGGATCCTGCGTTCGATGTCGCTCGCCCCCCGGGCAACCTCCTGAGCGAGAGCGCGCTCATCCACTACGCGGCTCAGGGTCGCACGACACTCCTCGTCGACGCGGACACCGTCGCTCGCCCCGCCCAGGATCAGGGGTTCGCGCCCTCACCGACGGCGAGCGTGGCGGGGCTCGGAGCGGGTCCGGTCGACCTGGTGCTGCCCGACCCCGGCGTGCAAGCGCTCATGGAACGCGTGGACGTGCTCGCCGATCCCGTGCGGGGGGCGCAGGTCATCCTCGGCGAACTCGCCGTGATCTGGAAGGAGGAGCCGAACCCCGACGAACCACGCGTCCGGGGGATCGCGATCGCCCCGCCGCCGGATCTGCCCCCGACGATCTGGCCCGCGTTGATCGGACGGCTCTCCGATGCTCCGTTCCTGGAGCCCGTCCACGCACAGGAGTTCGTCGCGCGCGTCTTCCCGGCCGGTGAGGACGCCGTCCTGCTCGATCCCGCGACGACCACCTTCTCCGACACCTACACACAACGGATCCTCGCGCTGCATCGCGACATCGACGCGTACGCCTCGATGCTGGTCGAGCCCGGCACGATCCCGGACGGACTCCGCCGGCGCCTCCTGCGAGCCGAATCGCAGATCTACCTCGGCTCCGGCGAGGCGGCGGCGCAGGCGTGGATCGACCCCGTGGCCGAGCTCACGGGTGCCGCCTTCACGAGCACCACCCCGCAGGTGCAGCAGGTCTTCACCTTCACGAGCGGCGAGGGCACGGTCCCGCTGCGCATGGGTGACCCCGGCGATCTCCCCCTGCGCGTGGTCGTGGTGATGCAGGCGTCGCAGTTCGACTTCCCGCGAGGGGCCGAACAGGAGGTGACGCTGGAGCGGCCGAACCAACTCCTCGAGTTCGATGTGCGTGCGCGAGCATCGGGCCAGAACCCGATCGTGGTGACGGTGCGTACCCCGAGCGGCCGTGAGATCAGCACGCAGACGATCGTGGTGCGGACCACGGAGCTGAACTCCATCGCGCTCCTGATCACCGGAGGCGCCGGGGTGGTCCTGCTGCTCCTGTACGCGAGGAGGCGACTACGGCGGGCCCGATGAACCTCGACCCCGACGGAGCGAGCGCCCGGGGGGCCGCCCTCATGTCGGTGGGGACGATGCTGTCGCGCGCCACCGGGCTCATCCGGGTCTCCGTCACGCTCGCGGCACTGGGGCTCACCGCGACGTCGGACGCGTACAACGCAGCCAACACGACGCCGAACATGGTCTACGAACTCCTCCTCGGCGGGATCCTCACCTCCGTCTTCGTCCCGGTGTTCGTCGAGCGCATGCGCACCCGCGGCGAGTGGCAGGAGACCGCGTCGCGGTTCCTCACGCTGGCGCTCGTCATCCTGTCGGGGTTGGCCTTGCTCGGACTCATCGCGGCGCCGTGGATCATGCGCCTCTACCTCTCGGGGGTCACCGACCCCGTGCGCCGTGAGGCCCAGATCGCGCTCGGCACGACCCTGCTCCGATGGTTCATGCCGCAGGTGGTCTTCTACGGGCTCGGCGCCGTGGCCGGGGGGATCCTCACCGCCCATCGCCGGTTCGCCCCACCCATGTTCGCGCCGATCCTCAACAACGTCGCCGTCATCGTGACCATGGGCGTGTTCATCGCCTGGGGAGCCGACGGCCTCGGGTCCGCAACCCTCGGGGCCGGGCGCGTGACGTTGCTGGGGCTGGGCACGACGCTCGGCGTGGTCGCCATGACCGTTGCCCTCTGGCCGGCGCTGCGGGAGATCGGATTCTCCTGGCGGTGGCGCCTGGAGCTGCGCGACGAAGCCGTCCGGTCGCTCTTCCGCCTCGGAGCGTGGGTCGCCGTCTACGTGGCGGCGAACCAGATCGCGTACTTCTGGATCATCAACTTCAACAACCGCATCGGCGAGGGCGCGTACACCGCCTACTCCCAGGCGTTCATCTTCTTCTCGCTGCCGCACGCCATCGTGGCGGTCTCGATCTTCACCGTGCTCCTGCCGGGCATGGCGGAGCGCTGGACCGACGGGGACCGTGAGGGCGTCGCCGCACTCTGCGCCCGAGGGATGCAGAACACCCAGGCCTTCATGCTGCCGGCGGCCGCGGGTCTGTTCGCCCTCGCCGGGCCGATCGTCGCCCTGCTCGCCGGGTACGGCGCCGTCGGCGACGCCGACCAGCGGTTGCTCATCGGGGCGCTGCAGGGGTTCGCCCTCGGGTTGCCCTTCTTCTCGGCGTTCCAGCTCCTCACTCGGACCGCCTACGCCACCCTCGACAGCCGCACGCCGGCATCCGTCAACATCGTGGTCGCGATCGTGAACCTCACGGCGGCGTGGCTCCTCGCGTTCACGGTCGATCTGGGGGTACGGGGGATGGCGCTCGGGCACGCGGCCTCGTACGTGGCAGGAACCGCGATCCTCTACGCGG
Organism: Actinomycetota bacterium; assembly: GCA_046716145.1. GTDB lineage: Bacteria > Actinomycetota > UBA4738 > UBA4738 > HRBIN12 > AC-51. Next base: position 22,358 of record JBKJXU010000186.1, on the reverse strand, counting down.
TCATGCATGGTCGCCTGGGAAGTCTCCACGGGAAGCAGCTCGCCTCGACCATCCTGCGGGCGGGCGCCTCGGCCGCGCTGTGCGGCGTGGCGGCGTGGGGAGCCGGCGTTGCGCTCGGTTCGGTGCTGAGCCTGGACCGGCCCCTGCTTCGCCTGGTCCAGCTGCTCGGCGCCGTCTCGGCCGGGGTCCTTGCGTTCACCGTCGCCGCGTTTATGTTCGAGGTTCGAGAGGTCGATGACGTCCGCAAGGCGCTCAAGACGAGGTGGCGATGAGCAGGCTGCACCGCGACGAATCAGGGATGGTCGGCAAGATCATCGTGATCTGGCTGCTCCTGGTCGTGCTCCTGGGGGTGGTCGCTCTCGACACAGGGTCCATCCTGTTCGCCAAGTTCCGGCTCTCCGATCTTGCCTCGAACGCGGCCACCGCCGGCGCGACCTCCTTCCGCAACGGGCACGACGTCGACGAGGCATGCCAGGCGGCGAAGGAAGCCATCGAGAAGGAGGAACCCGAGCAGAAGGTCCCCCACGGCTTCTGCAAGGTCACCGCGTCCAACGGTGAGGTGGTCATCACCCTGCGCAAGCAGGCGAAGACCCTGCTGGCGGGCCGGCTCGGCTTCACCGAGGATCTCACCAAGCTCGTCATCCGCGAGACCGGGCGCCCGCCCTCCCTGTAGCGTGCGGTCGTGAGCGAGCCCGCGCCCGACGACGAACTCGTACGCCGCTACCTCGCCGGGGACGCGGGTGCCTTCTCCACCCTGATGCAACGTCACCAGCAGCGCGTGTACTCGGTGTGTCTGCGCGTGCTCGGGAACCGCGATGACGCCGCCGACGCCGTGCAGGACGCGTTCCTGTCGGCTCTTCGCAAACTGGGGCAGTTCCGAGGGGACTCGCTGTTCACCACCTGGCTGTACCGGGTCGCCGTGAACGCCTGCTACGACATCCTGCGCAAGCGCCGGCGCCAGCCGATGCTGCACCTCGCCGAGGACCCCGACGGCCCCTCCCGCGAAGAGGGACCGGCCGCCCTCGATCACGCCGACGAGGTCGTGGGCACCGCGGACGCGGCCGCGGCGCTGGCACTCGTGCCGGAGGAATTCCGCGTGACCCTGGTGCTCGCTGACGTCCACGACATGGCCTACGAGGAGATCTCCCGGGTCTTGGACGTGCCGATCGGAACGGTCAAGTCGCGCGTGCATCGTGGCCGCCTGGCCCTGGCCCGGGCGATGGGCATCGATGCCCGGGAACCCCTGCGCGCCCCCGACCCGTCGCAGGACCACGCATGAGCCATCCCATCGAACTGCTGGTGTCCCTCGAGGACGGCACGTTGACCGCCGACGAACGTGCCGTCCTCGATCTGCATCTTCAAGGGTGCGCCCTGTGTAGCCGCGAGGCCGAGATGGCGGCGGCTGCGCGGGCCTCGCTCCGCTCGCTCGAAGCGGTTCCCGTGCCTGAAGGTCTCCTGGACGGTGTACGTACGCAAGCCGAGCGTCTGCGTGCCGAAGGGGGATCGACCGTGACGCCGATCGGGAGCGGGGCGCGGGCCGCTCGGTGGCAGCGGGTCATCAGCGTCGTCGGGACCGCCGCCGTCGTCGTCGCTGTGATCGCGGTCGCGCTCCCTCGGTTGGGCGGCTCTCAAGATGACCCGTCCCTCACGGCCGGCGCGTACGTGGAACGTGCGAGCGCGGTCGAGGTGGAGGTCATCGAACAGGACTTCGACCTCGCCGGTGTGGGGGCGCTCGCGACCTCGTTCAAGGCGGGGCTCGCGGAGGATGCGGGTTCGCCGGAGACCACCGCTCTGGGCAGCGGCTCCGCACCGCTCGCGGGTCCGACCATGGACGTTGAGGAGGCGACCGCGTGCCTGCGAACCGCGTTCGATGAACTCCCCGGGAACCCTGTGCGGCTCATCCAGGCTCACTACCTCGGGACGCCGGCGATCTTCGGGGTATTCCTGATCGAACCCGGAGCGGACCAGCCGGCGACCGAGGCTCGCGTGCTGATCGCGGCTACCGCGGATTGCTCGGTCCTCGTTTCCTCGCAGGCAGATCTGCGGGAATAGGCGCGCGTTGGACCCTGTGGGAGGATTCCACACGCGATGGACGACGTTCGCGACGTGCTCATCATCGGGTCGGGACCGGCCGGATACACGGCTGCCCTCTACGCGGCCCGCGCCGACCTCCGACCCCTCGTGCTGAAGGGTCTCGAGGCGGGTGGGCAACTGATGCTCACCACCGATGTCGAGAACTACCCGGGCTTCGCCGACGGGATCATGGGTCCTGAGCTCATGGAGCAGATGGAGAAGCAGGCGTCGCGGTTCGGCGCCGAGATCTTGGCCGTGCACGTGTCGGTGGTGGACCTGTCGTCCCGGCCGTTCCTGGTCCAGGCGGGCGACCAGACCTGGCACGCGAAGACGGTCATCATCGCCACCGGCGCCTCCGCACGCTGGCTCGGCGTCCCGGGCGAAGACAAGCTCCGGGGACGTGGCGTGAGCGCGTGCGCAACATGCGACGGCTTCTTCTTCCGCGACCGCGAGTTGATCGTGGTGGGCGGAGGCGACACCGCGATGGAAGAGGCCACGTTCCTGACCAAGTTCGCTTCGCGGGTCACCATCGTGCACCGGCGCAGCGAGTTCCGCGCCTCCAAGGTGATGCAGACCCGCGCGCTCGAGAACCCCAAGATCGACGTGTCGTGGAACACGACCGTCGAAGAGATCCTGGGCGAGGATGCGGTGACGGGGGTGCGCCTGCGTGACGAACAGACCGGCGAGGTCACCGAGCGCCGGACCGACGGTGTCTTCATGGCGATCGGTCACGACCCCAACACCTCGTTGTTCACGGGGCAACTGGACGCCGACGACGAGGGGTATCTCCGCGTCCGGGAGCCACGGACGACCACGAACGTTCCCGGCGTCTTCGCGGCCGGCGACGTCACGGACAGGATCTACCGGCAAGCCGTCACGGCGGCGGGACAGGGATGCAAAGCCGCCATCGATGCCGAGCGCTACCTCGAAGATCTGGCACACGCGGACACATAGAAGCAGCACCCCCCGTGAGGAGATGAGTTCATGGCGAACATAGGAGATGTGACGGACGCGCTGTTCCAGACGGCCGTCCTGGATTCGGAGACACCCGTGCTGGTCGATTTCTGGGCGGAGTGGTGCGTCCCCTGCCACATGGTCTCGCCCGTGGTGGAGCAGCTGGGCTCAGAGCAAGGCGAAACCCTCAAGGTCGCCAAGTTCAACATCGACGAGAACCCCGACGCCACACGGAAGTACGGCGTGATGTCGATCCCGTCACTCATCCTGTTCAAAGGCGGCGAAGAAGTCGCCCGCGTGATCGGTGCGAAGTCCAAGGAGGCCATCCTGCGGGACCTGAGCCCGCACCTCGGCTGAACGGCCGTCCCCCACTCGCACGTTGCGGCGGACGCGAACGCGTGCGCAGACTGGGCACGTGCGGATCTACCGTGAAGGCGACGAAGGCCCCGAGATCCACGACATCCAGCGTCGGCTGGCGTCTGTCGGGATGACCGTGCCAGCTCCGGAGCTTGGGCGGTTCGGACCGGCCACGACGCACGCGGTACGCGCCTTCCAGGAACGCAGGAACCTCCGTGTCGACGGGCTCGTGGGCCCTGACACCTGGGGCCAGCTCGTCGAGGCCGGGTTCCGGCCGGGTGATCGAACCTTGTACCTGCACGCGCCGCCGATGCGCGGCGATGACGTTCTCGATCTGCAGCACAAGCTCAACGCCCTCGGGTTCGACGCCGGCAAGGAAGACGGTGTTCACCGGCGCGCCACCGACCGCGCGGTCCGCGAGTTCCAACGCAACGTGGGCGAAGTCCCCGACGGCGTCGTCGGGCTCCACACGCTCGAGATCCTCGAGCGGATGCGCCCGATCGAAGGTGCCCCCGGCCGGTCACTCGTGCGCGAAGCAGAAGAACTGCGAGCGATGCGCTCATCCCTGCCGGGTCAGACGGTGGCGATCGATCCAGGGAGCGCTCCCGGCGCGGGCGCTCCCGATGCGGCCCTCGCGCTCGCACAGGTCTTCGCCGATCACCTCGCCACCGCGGGCGCGAAGCCTGTCCTTCTTCGCGCGGCCGGTGATGACCCGACCCCCAGCGAACGCGCACGGATCGCGAACGAGCTCGGCGCCGCGCTCTGCGTCTCGTTCCTCGTGGACGCCGACCCTGATCGCGCGACACCAGCGTGTTCGTTCTTCGGCAGCGCCGCGACGCACTCCCCCGCCGGGGAGCATCTCGCCCGGCTCATCCTCGAGGCGCTGGAGCGTGAGTTCGGCGTGCCGGGCCGGACCGAGCGGCTGACGGTTGCGATGCTGCGCGAGACGAGGATGCCTGCGGTGCAGGTCGAACCACCGGCCGGGCCGGGTGGGGTGGCGGATCCGATCTTCACGGCCCGGCTTGCGCGGTCGATCACGCTCGGGGTCGAGCGCTTCTTCCGCGACCGTCCTTCCGGCTAGCGGCACGCCAGCAGTCGCAGCACCAGCCCGAGGACGAGCCCGAGGACTGCCGCGCGGATCGCCCGCTCCGGTTCGCTCAGGTGCCCGGGCGTGACAGCGGCACCGTCAACGTTCTTCTCGTCGGGCTGGTCCACACGGCTAGGCTACGCGCCCATGCGCGTATGCATCATGGTGGAAGGCCAACAGGGCGTGACGTGGGCCGATCGGCTGCGACTCGCGGAGGCCGCCGAGCGCCTGGGGTTCGAGGGTTCGTTCCGCTCGGATCACTACTTCAGCGCGTCGGGACCTTCGGGCGCGGGCTCGACCGATGCGTGGACCATCCTCGGGGCGCTCGCCGCCAGGACGGAGCGACTGCGGCTCGGGACGCTCGTCTCCCCCGTCACCTTCCGCGAACCGGCACTGCTGGCGAAGGTAGCCGTGACCGTCGACCACATCAGCGGTGGACGCGTGGAGATCGGGATGGGCGCCGGCTGGTGGGAGGAGGAGCACACGCGCTTCGGATCCGGGTTCCACGATGTCGAGGGACGGTGGCAACGCCTGGAGGAGCAGGTCGCGATCGTGCACGGCCTGCTCACCGAGCCCTCCTTCACGTTCGCGGGCACGCACTACACCCTGCGGGGAGCCGATCTGCTGCCGGCCTCGATCCAGCGTCCGCGCCCACCCATCATCCTGGGGGGCCGGACCGTGGGACCCCGGATGCAACGGCTCATCGGCGCCTACGCCGATGAGTTCAACACCGTCGGCGGAACGCCTGAGGAGGTGGCGGCGCGGTTCTCCCGAGCCCGCGCGGGTGTGAAGGCCGGGGGCCGAGATCCATCGACGCTCATCACGTCCTTGATGACCTGGTGTTTCGTCGGACGAACACAGGACGAGGCCCTCGCGAGACTCCGCCGTGCGCACGCGCTGGATCCGGACGCCGGGCCGTTCGACGCCTACCGCGCCGACATCGAGAGGGACTGCATCGTAGGGACACCGGACCAGGCGATCGATCGCCTTCTGGCCTACCGGGATGCCGGCGTGCAGCGTATCTTCCTCAACCACGAGTTGTACGACGACGTGGATATGCTTGAGATGCTCGCGTCCGACGTGGTGCCTGAGCTGGCGGGGGAGAGATGACCGTGGATGGGTTCGGGTTCGTGTTCGGCACCATCGCGCTCATGTGGCTCGCCGGCCTGATCCTCGTCATCTGGGCGCTCGTCGACTGCCTGCAGGTCAAGGAGGACTCTCGATATCAGAGCGGGACCAAACTGGTCTGGGTCCTGATCATCATCTTCCTCTGGGGTCTGGGCGCGATCATCTACCTCGCGATCGGCCGCCCGAAGCCCGGCCTCGGCATGACCTCGAGAGGGGACGGGCCCGCGGGGGCGCCCGGAAACCACGGCCAGATGCCGCCGCCGCCTCCGGGCTCACTCGACTGAACAGAGGGCACCAGATCTGAGTATGACGCTGTCATGCAGAGGGCCGGCTCAATCAGGCGCGAGGCCCGGACCCGACCCGACGATCTCGCTGACGATCCTCTCCAGGTCATCGGGTGACCCGAACTCGATGAGGACCTTGCCTCGTTTGGCGCCCATCTGGATCACGACCCTGGTCGCCAGCTGCTCAGACAAGATCTCTTCGACCTCGGTGAGGCCCGAGTCTCGCGAAGCTGCCGGCGCCCCCTTCGACGTGACGCGGGCGGGCGGTGCGTCGATGAAGCGCCGGACCGTCTCCTCGGTCTGCCGGACCGAGAGGTCTTCGGCGACCACACGCAGCGCGAGCGCCGTCATCGCCTCCTGATCACCGAGCGACAGGAGCGCACGGGCGTGCCCGGCGGAGACCTTCTCGTCCGCCAGGAGCTGCTGAACGTCCAGGGGGAGCCCCAGGAGGCGGATGGTATTCGCGATGTGTGACCGCGACACACCGACACGATCGGCCAGGTCCTCCTGTTTGAGACCGAGCTCTTCGAGGAGTGCGCGGAACGCCTCGGCCTGCTCGATCGGGTTCAGGTCCTCCCGGTGGATGTTCTCGATGAGGGCCTCACGGAGCAGATCGTCGTCGCCGGCGTCACGCAGCACGACAGGGACCGTCGCCAGACCGGCGGTCCGGGCCGCTCGCAAGCGCCGCTCGCCCGCGATCACTTCGTAGCGCCCATCCCCTGAACGCCGCACAACGATCGGCTGGAGGATCCCAACCTCTCGGATCGAGGCAGCCAGCGAGGCGATCGTTTCCTCATCGAAACGGGTGCGCGGCTGCTTCGGGTTGGGCGCGATGGCGTTCACCGGAACTTCGAGCAGACCGGGCGACTCACCGATCTCGGGCGCCCCGGGGATGAGGGCAGAAAGCCCTCGACCCAGACCTCCGCGTTTGGACATCTATCCCTCGCCTCCCTTACGGAACAGGCGCCAGCGGCGCTTCCCCGCTTCCAAGTCGTCGTGCAACGTGGCGCCGATCTCGGCGCTGTCTTCGGATCCGGGCGCACCGGGGGCCGGCGACCCCCGGTCATCGGCCCCACCTGCGAGGTCGCTTCCCTCGTCGATCACCACGACGCGGCGCGGCGCCTCACCGTCCGGACGATGGGCCACGGGCCGGACCCGTGGTTCCGCAGGCTCCTCGATGTCCTCCCAGACCTCATCGGTTTCCTCATCGGGTGCGCTCGACGCATCCACCGCCCGTGGGCCGGGCTCGGGCTCCTCGGGATGCTCGACCGGCCCGGGCGCGGGCACGGGTGCCGGCACAGGTGCCGCTGCCGGTGCCGGCTCAGGTGCCCGCACGGGCGGGGGCTCGGTCACTTCGGGCGTGACGACCATGGAAGGCGGCGGTGGCTCCTCGTCCTCCTCCAGGTCGTCGATCGGCTCCGGTGGCGTCGTGTCGCGGATCTGGGCCGGCATCACCACCGTCGGGAGGTCCTCCATCGCAGGGATCGGGCTGTCGGGGGCCGGGCGCACCGCGACCTCCCGTGCCAGCTCCCGGTAGGCCTCGGCGCCCTTGGATCGAGGGTCGTACAAGGTGATGGGTTGTCCGAAGCCAGGCGCTTCGGAAAGACGCACGGTCCGCGGGATGATGACGTCGTACACGAGGTCGCCGAAGAACCGCCGAACCTCCGCCACCACCTGCTCGGACAGCTTCGTCCGGGGATCGAACATCGTCATCACGATGCCTGCCAGGCGCAGGCCGGGGTTGATGTTCTGCTGCACCAAGCCCACGTTGCGCAACAACTGCCCGAGTCCCTCCAAGGCGTAGTACTCGCATTGGATCGGCACGATGAGTTCCTCGGCCGCCGTCAGGGCGTTGACGGTCAGCAGTCCCAGCGACGGTGGGCAATCCAGGAGGATGAAGTCATACCTCCCCTGTCGGACCGGTTCGATGGAGCGCTTCAACCGGCCCTCTCGCGAGAACAGGCTGACGAGCTCGATCTCGGCGCCCGCCAGGTCGATGGTGGACGGAACGGCATCGAGCCGCTCGACTGCCGTATGGACGATCGCGTCGTCGATGGCGGCCTCGGCAACGACCACGTCATACACGGTCACCTCGCGAGCCTCGTGGCGGATGCCCATACCCGTCGACGCGTTGCCCTGGGGATCGAGGTCGAGGACCAGGACCCGATACCCGATGTCGGCGAGGGATGCTCCAAGGGAGACCGCGGTCGTGGACTTCCCGACGCCGCCCTTCTGGTTCGCGATCGCGATGATGCGGGCCACACCGGGGGCGGAGGGCACCTGCGGCTTCGCCCGCCGGCTGCGTTTGGCAGGGGCCCGGCCCCTGGAGGACGCGCTGGCTGCGGTATCGGACGAAGCGGCGGCAGTCACTGCTGGGTCATGATAGCGATAGGGCCCGCCCCCGCAACCGCGGAGGTCACGAGCCGCACCGAGACGCCGTCGGGTCCGTCGCGCTCCGGCTCGAACCCGGCGCCGGCCCAGTACAGCAGCCGGCCGTCGTCTGCAAGGAGCGGGGCTGCCACCTCCCAGGCCCTCGTCGGCTCGGCGAACGCCCTGGCGACGACGGCCTCGACGCGCCGGCCCACATGCTCCGCGTTGCCTGGGACGACGTCCACGTTGTCGAGGCCGAGCTCCGCGATCACGAGCTCGAGGAACGCCACGCGACGGCGTCGCTGCTCGAGCAGGAGCCACGCCGTCTGCTCCGTCACGATCGCGAGCGGGATCCCCGGCAGCCCGGCGCCGGAGCCGAGGTCTGCCGCTGACCTCACGCCGGCGAGCAGGGGTGCTCCGCGCAGCGAATCGCCGACATGCCGGGTGGGCAGGCGCTCGGCATCGAAGTGCGCCACCATGCCGAGCGGGAGGGCCCTCGTTCGAAGGAGCTCCTCGTAGGTGTCGAGGCGCCGAAGGCGGGGTTCGGTGGGTTGCAGGTCCAGGGCTTCGAGGAGGCTCGCGTAGCTATGTTTCACGTGAAACATCGCCTCGTGGGTCGGTAGGGGCGCCCGATGGGCCCAGTCGGATCAGGCCTCCACAGGAGAGATGACCACGAAGCGGCTGGGCTCCTCACCCCTGGAACCGCTCTGGACGCCGGTCAACGCGGCCACGGCGTCATGCACGATCTTCCGCTCCAGTGCGTCCATCGGCTCAAGCTCCTGCTCCTGGCCCGTCTCCAAGGCGCGCTCGGCAGCTTCCTCGGCCTTCTCGACCAGCTCGGCGGCACGTCTCTTGCGGTAGTCCTCGACGTCCACCAGCACCCTGATCCGCTGGTCCAGCCGATGGCCCACCACCTGCCGAGCCAGCTCCTGGATCGCGTCAAGCGTCTGCCCGTGCCGGCCGATCAAGAGCGACATGTCGTCCTCTGAGCCATCCAGGATGTCGACGTAGTACCGATCCCCAGCCGTAGACGGCTCCGCGATCGCATCGATATCCATCTTCACGAGGAGCTCCTCGACGAAGTCAGCCACCGCGTCTGCCTGCTCTTCGAGATCGGCGTCCTCGTCTCGGCGGTCAGCCACGATCACCCTCCACGCTTCTTCTTCTTGCGAAGCTGATTCCCCGGCTGCACGCCCTTCGTCGGCTTGCCGGTGCCGTCCGGCCACGCCGCGGGCTGCGCCCGGCTGCCGCTCGCTGGCTTCTTCCCTGGATCGGGCTTCGGCTTCTTCGCCTGGCGCGCCTCCTCGGTTGCCTCGGCCTTCGCGGCCATCCGCTCCATCAACCCGGGCTTCGTCGGTCCGCTCGCCCGGGCCTTCTGCTCTTCGATACGCCGATCGAGGGCGTCCGGGCCGATATGGCCGGCACGGAGCATCAACGTCTGCTGACCGACTTGGAACGCGTTCGACGCCGTCCAGTAGACGAGCAACCCGGCGGGGAAGTTGATGCCGAACACGCCGAACATCAGGGGCATGTACTTCAAGATCGCCTGCTGTTGGGCAGACTGTCCTCCGGGCGGGGTGCTCTTCAGCGTCTGGCGCTGCATGTAGATCCCGGAAGCCACCATCAGCGCGAGCGTGATCGCGTAGGGGGTGGCCGCGGGGAAGCGCGACTCGCCGCAATCGACGCTCGATCGTGTGACGGCGTCGAGCGTCTGGCCGTCGGATCCGAGGATGGGCGCCCCCTCGGGGAGTGTCTGCGCTCCGTCTTCACCCTCGGCGATGTAGGTGAGCGGAGCCTGGGTTCCGGCTTGCAGGGGCGTGCACTGCAGGTTCATCCACAGGAACCCGGCGTTCTCGTGCGCGATGATGGCGCCGAACAGAGCGCTGTCCTCCGGTATGTGGTTGTTGCCGGCGTGGACCTGGAACACGCCCTCCTGGTCGGGTACCGGGACGAGGGCCACGGGCCTGATGACCGAGTACATCGCGATCAGGAACGGGTAGAGCAGCAGGATGGGGAGGCACCCACCCAGGGGATTCACGCCGGCCTCCCGGTAGAGCTTCATCGTCTCTTCCTGGATCTTGGGCTTGTTGTTCTTGTACTTCTTCTGGAGCGCCTTGATCCTCGGCTGCAGCGCCTGCACGTGCTGCATGGACTTGATCTGCTTCCACGCCAGGGGCAGCAGCACGATCTTGATCAACACGGTGAGGATGATGATGGCAACCCCATAGTTGCCGACGAGGTCATACAGCTCGGCGAGGACCCACCCGAGCCCGTTGAGCAACCACTGCCACGGGACGAGCTCGGCGAGCATCTAGACGGTCACCTGTTCCTCGCCACGCAGGACAGCATCATACAGAGACCCCCCGCGCACCTGCTCGATGCCACCGCGCCCGAATGGGTTGCAGCGCAGGATCCTCCAGACCGCCAGCGCGCCGCCGCGGACGGCCCCACGGAGCTCGATGGCGTCCTGCGCGTAGTGGCTGCAGGTGGGATAGAACCGGCACCTGCCTCCGAGGGCGGGGGACAGCACGGCGCGGTAGATGCGGATGGAGCCGACGAGCACGGCACGAACCGGCGCACCCGCACCCCAGAGGACCCGTCGGAGCATCTTCATCCGTGCAGCAGCTCCTCCATCTCGGTCACCAGGTCCTTCGTCCCGCACCCCCGGATCCCCGGCCTGGCCACGAGCACGACGTCGTGATCGCCGACCGCCGGCCGGAGTTCACGCAGCGCCGCTCGCAGGATGCGTCGGGCCCGGTTCCGTTGCACCGAGCCGCCGACACCGCGGCTCGCGACGGTGGCGGAATCCCCGGTCCCGGGCGCGAGCCACAGTATCACCCGCTCCCCGCGCAACCGACGGCCTCGATCCATGACCCTGCGGATGTCTTTGGACCGCATCGGCGTTGCGCGGGGCCTGCGGTTCACACGCTCAGGCGGGCGCGGCCCTTGCGGCGGCGCGCCGACAAGATCGCTCGTCCGGCGCGCGTGCGCATCCGGTGGCGGAAGCCATGCACGCGTGCACGGCGACGGTTGTTCGGCTGGTAGGTACGTTTCCCCTTGGCCATGGGTGGGTCGGATCCTTCGCGGTCGAACGGACGATGGCGGCGGTGATGCTGGCGCGCGGAAGTATACGGGGCGGCATCGCCGCTGGCCAAAGGGGGTTGACAAGGAAAAGAGTGCCAAGACCCCCAGGGCGGCGTGCGGTGTGGATATCTCGCGTGCTACCTTCACGCCGCCTTCCCCCCGGGCACGCGGCCGCCCCGCGGTCGATCAGCGAGAACCCTTCCCCCATCGGGTTTTCCACCGTTGTGGAAAGGTCTTGTGGAATAGGCCATGGCGGCTGTCTATCCCCTCCATGATGCGGACCAGGTCTGGTCCGGTGTGCTCGCGACCGCTCGTCACGAGCTCCCCGAAACGGCCGTGGTGATGTGGTTCGCCGACGTCCGGGCGGCCGGCCTTGACGACGACGTACTGCACCTCGTCGTCCCGAGCGCGCTCGTGCGCGAACGTTTGCAGCACAACCATCTCGCACTCATCGAAGAGGCGGCGGCCAAGCTGGTGGGCTCCCCCGTGAAGATCGACATCCAGGTGGAGGACGGGCTGCGCCACCCCTTGCAGGACGACCCGTTGCCCGAGGAGGCACCCGCCGGCCCTGCCTCGTTCGCAGCGATCGGCGCGCCCGCTCGCCGCGACCCCCGACTGGGAGCGCCTGGTCTTCCGTTCCCCAACTACACGTTCGACGCGTTCGTACCCGGCCCCTCGAACCGCTTCGCGCACGCCGCAGCCATGGCCGTGGCCGAGGCCCCTCCGTCGACGGCCTACAACCCGCTGTTCATCTACGGCGGCGTGGGACTGGGCAAGACCCACCTGCTGATCGCGGTGGGACACCACATGCATCGCTTGAACCCCGGCATCCGGGTCAAGTACGTGACGTCTGAGCAGTTCGTGACCGAGTTCATCAAGTCGGTTCGCGAGCGTCAGGGAGACCGGTTCCGCCAGCGTTTCCGTGAGGTGGACGTCCTGCTCGTGGACGACATCCAGTTCCTGGCCAAGCGCGAGGAGACACAGACGGAGTTCTTCCACACGTTCAACACCCTGCACGCCGGCACCAAGCAGATCGCGATCGCATCGGACCGGCCGCCACACGAACTGTCCGGCCTCGAAGAGCGCCTCGTGAACCGGTTCCGCTGGGGCCTCTGCGTCGATGTCCAGCCGCCGGACCTCGAGACCCGGATCGCGATCTTGCAAGTCAAGGCCGAGCGTGAGCACCTCCCGATCCCGCACGAGGTCATCGAGTTCGTCGCCTCGAAGTTCGATCAGTCGGTCCGCGAGCTCGAAGGTGCCCTGGTCCGTGTGGTGGCATGGTCAGAGCTCACCGGGCAACCCGTGGACGAGGAGCTCACCGAGCGAGCGCTGCAGGACCTGATACCCCAGAACGAGCACGAGATCCCGCCGCAGCTGATCATGGAGGAGACCGCGCAGTACTTCGCCTTATCGACCGGGGACCTCACCTCGAAGTCGCGCTCGCGCCCGCTCACCCAGGCCCGCCACATCGCGATGTACCTGATGCGCGAATGCACCGGTCTTTCCCTCGTGAAGATCGGGGAGATCTTCGGTGGGCGCGACCACACGACGGTCTTGCATGGGATCAAGAAGGTCGAGACAGAGATGCGGGGCCGTGACGCCACCTTCCGCCAGGTACAAGACCTCACACGGACCGTGCGTGGACGGGCCAGGGGCACCGCATGAGGATCGGGGATAGCACCGTGCGATCCCCGGGAAAGATCGGCACCCCGGGCGCGGGTTCACCGATCGAGTGCGTGATGGTCCACACGGGATCAGATGTCCGAGGAGGGCATTACGCTGCACGGATGCCCTGTTATCCCCGATCCCACGATCCCTACTACCACTATGTTTGAAGAAGACCATATGAAGAGCAGGGGGTGTGCACGATGAAGTTCCGATGCGATCGCGACGCGCTCTCAGAGGCGTTGCAGACCGTGCAGCGTGGTGTTTCCTCGCGGCCGGGGATCCCGGCGTTGACCGGGGTGTTCCTGGAGGCCGCCGAGGAGGGCCGGCTCACGCTCACCACCACCGATCTCGAGGTCTCGGCCCGGTTGTCGGTCGACGTAGCGGTCGGGGTGCCGGGAACGGCCCTCGTGCCCGCCCGCCTACTGGCGGACACCGTCAAATCGCTCTCGAGCGCACCCGTGGATTTCGAGACCGACCAGGCGACCGCCACGATCAGATGCGCGGCCTACGAAGGCTCGCTGAGGCTACTTCCCGCCGACGATTTCCCCGGGTTGCAGGAGCCCGGAGGCACCAAGGTCCAGGCCGAGTCGGCCGCCTTCGCCGAAGCCGTGGCGCAGGTCGGACGCGCGGCCAGCCGGGATGAGGCCCGCCCGGTGCTGACCGGCGTCCTCGTCGAGATCAGCCGCGAGGGCTGCACGCTCGTGGCCACGGACTCGTACCGGCTCGCGGTCCGCGACCTCGTGGCAACCGCGGATGGTGAGGCCAAGGCGATCGTCCCCGAGCGAGCCTTAGCCGAGGCCGGCAGGGCCGCAGCCGGTGATGAGAAGGGGACCGTCGAGATAGCGGTCGACGAATCGCAGGTCTCGTTCAAGGCGGGTGGACTCACGCTCACCTCGAGGCTGATCGAAGGGGAGTTCCCGAACTACCGGCAGCTCTTGCCGGAGGGCCACGAGAGCCGGCTGACGGTCTCGCGCCAGCAGTTGCTGGAGGCCGTGACACGCGTCGGTCTCATGGCGCGCGACACCACCCCGGTGCGCATGGAGTTCAACGCGCTCGGCGTGAAGCTGTCGTCCTCGAGCCCGGACATCGGTCAGGCCGTCGAGACCGTGGAAGCGCGCTACGAGGGCGAAGACCTCACGGTGGCGTTCAACGCCGGCTACCTCCGCGACGGCTTGCAGGCTGCGGTGGGGGAGACGGTTCGCCTGGACGTCCGCGATGGACTGAAGCCCGGCGTGGTCCACGGCGAGAGCGATGGTTTCACCTACCTCGTGATGCCTGTTCGTCTCCCGGCCACGGTCTCATAGCGGCTGGGCCGCAAGGCTTCCCCAGAGGATGCGCTTATCGTGGGTCGAGGTGCGTGATTTCCGCAACCACGCCCACACACGCATCGACCCGATCCCGGAAGGCATGCTCGTCGCCGTCGGTCCCAACGGGGAGGGCAAGACCAACCTGCTGGAGGCCATGCACGTCCTGTACGCGTTGCAGAGCCCGCGCACCGCGACCTCCGAGGCGATGGTGCGCGACGGAGCCGAGTCGGCCTACGTCCGCGGCGAGTTCGTGACGCGCGAGGGGCGCGTGCTCGTGGAGGTGGAGGTCCGCCGGCACGGAGCGAACAGGGTCCAGGTGAACCGCTCACCCGTTCGCCGCCGCCGCGATCTGCGCCGCCAGGTCCGCGCCGTGCTGTTCGGCCCCTTCGACCTTCCGATCGTGACCGGTGACCCGGCGAAGCGCCGCGCCTTCATGGACGAGGTCGTGGTGTCGCTGCACCCGGCGCGCGACACGCTTTCGAGCGCCTACGACAAGGTGCTTCGCCAACGGAACCGGCTCCTGAAGGAGTGGGACGGACGCGGCGTTCCCTCGGGCCTGCAGGCGTGGGACGACCAGCTGATCGAGGCGGGGGCGGCGGTGATGGGCGCGCGCGCCAGCATCGCCGAGCGGATCGCCGCCCCCGCCGCCGACGCGTTCCGCACGCTGGCGGGCTACGGTCTGTCCGTGCGATACCTGCCGAGCGTGGACCCCGGGGACGATGCCGCGGATGCGCTCCGCCGGCGCCTGGGCGAACGCCGCAGCGAGGAACTCCAGCGCCGGACGTCGCTGGTCGGTCCGCATCGTGATGACCTGCACCTGGCGGTCCGCGAGCTGGGGGCGCGCGCGGCGGGCTCCTACGGCGAGACGTGGGCCACCGCGCTCTGTCTGCGCTTGGCCCAAGCGGCCGAGGTGCAGCGGGAGATCGGCGAGGCACCGTTGCTGCTCGTCGATGACCCCTTCAGCGCGTTGGATCCGGCTCGCCGCGATCGGATCGCCGAGCACCTCGGCGCGCGGGGTGGTCAGGTCGTGATCACCGTGGCGGATGAGGCCGATGTCCCGCGCTTCGCTGCCGCGGTCTGGGATGTCCGCGCGGGCGTCGTGACCCCGCGAGAGGCGGCGTAGCGGTGCCGCATTCGAAGGGGTTCGCCCATCGCACGGATCGCCGGCGCGGCGACCCGGTGTCGATCGGCGAGATCGTCGACGGGCTGCTCGAGGAAGACGTGTTCGCGCGCGGGATGCCCGTCGTGCGGCTCATCAAGGCGTGGCCGGAGCTGGTCGGCAGCCGCCTGGCGGACGCGACGACGCCCGTCTCCCTGGAGAGCGGGATCCTCACCGTCCGCGCCGTCGACGGTCCGTGGGGGTCGCAGGCGCGCTACTTCACCGAGGAGATCCGCGAGCGATCGGACGCCGCCCTCGGCGGGGGCATGGTCACGGCGGTCAAGATCGTCATCGGCAGCCCGACGGAGACGCGAAACCGCAGGTCACAGGGCTGATTCAAGGGCCGCGGCTACGGTCGATCGTCACCCCCGTCGGGTAGACTGACACCGTTCGTGCGACATCCCCCGCGCACGCCTCCCGGCAGCACCAGTCGGGGTCCCGCGCGGCCTGATCGGAGGACGTTTGGCCACCGCAGAGAAGGCGACCAAGAGGCGGTCCAGTTACGACGCCGCCAACATCCAGGTACTCGAAGGTCTCGAGCCGGTCCGCAAGCGGCCGGGCATGTACATCGGCACCACCAGTAGCCGCGGTCTGCACCATCTCGTCACCGAGGTGACGGACAACGCGGTCGACGAAGCGATGGCCGGGTACTGCGACAAGATCGTCGTGACCCTGCACACCGATGGATCGGCCAGCGTCATCGACAACGGCCGCGGCATCCCCGTGAAGCCCATCCCCGGCGCGAAAGATCGCCGCTCGGCGCTCGAGGTCGTGCTGACGGTCCTGCACGCCGGCGGCAAGTTCGGCGGCGGCGGCTACGCCATCTCCGGCGGTCTGCACGGCGTCGGCGTCTCGGTCGTGAACGCCTTGTCGGAGAAGCTCGAGGTACAGGTCATGCGCGACGGCGCCACCTACACCATGGCGTTCGAGCGCGGCAAGGTCACGAAGAAGCTCACCAAGGGCAAGGCGATCACGAAGACGGGCACCAAGGTGCGGTTCTGGCCCGACCCGCAGGTGTTCACCGAGACGCTCGTGTTCGAGCGGAGGATCCTGGCGGAGCGGATGCAGGAGTTGGCGTTCCTCATCAAGGGCGTCGAGATCCAGCTCATCGATGAGCGCGACGGTGCCAAGGAGGTCTTCAAGGCCAACGGGGGCCTGGTGGATTTCGTGAAGTACCTCGCGCAGGGCAAGGAGACGTTGCACCGGATCATCCCGATCGAACTCAAGGGGAAGGACGGCGAGGTAGAGCTCGCCATGCAGTGGACCCAGGCGTACACGGAGTCGGTCTACTCCTTCGCCAACACGATCAACACGCACGAGGGCGGTATGCACGAAGAGGGCCTGAAGAAGTCCATCACGAACGTGCTCAACCGCTACGCGCGCGCCAAGGGCATCTTGAAGGAGAAGGAAGACAACCTGTCCGGCGAGGACGTCCGCGAGGGGCTCGTGGCCATCATCTCGGTGAAGCTGCACGATCCGCAGTTCGAGGGGCAGACGAAGACCAAGCTCGGCAACGCCTCCATGCGCTCGCTCGTGGAGACCACGGTGAACGCGCTCCTCGCCGAATGGCTCGAGGAGCATCCCACCGAGGCCAAGCGGATCCTCATGAAGAGCCAGTCGGCGGCGAAGGCTCGCCTGGCGGCCAAGCAGGCGCGTGACCTCACCCGCCGCAAGTCGTTCCTGGAGTCGGGGTCGCTCCCGGGCAAGCTGGCGGATTGCCAGCTCACCGACCCGGCGTCGTGCGAGCTGTACATCGTGGAGGGGGACTCCGCGGGTGGCTCGGCTAAGAGCGCACGTGATCGCGCCAGCCAGGCCATCCTGCCGATCCGCGGCAAGATCTTGAACGTCGAGAAGGCGCGGCTGCACAAGATCTTGGAGAACATCGAGATCCAGGCGCTGATCACGGCGATCGGCACCGGCATCGCTGAGGAGTTCGACCTCGCCAAGGCGCGCTACCACCGCATCGTGTTGATGGCCGACGCCGACGTGGACGGTGCGCACATCCGCACCCTGTTGCTCACGTACTTCTTCCGGTATATGCCTGCGTTGATCGACGCGGGCTATGTCTACCTCGCGCAGCCGCCGCTGTACCTGCTCAAGCAGGGCAAGCAGGAGCTGTACTTCTACACCGAGCGCGAATGGGACACGTGGCGGACGGCGAACGGCAACGGCAAGAAGCTCGAGCCCCAGCGGTTCAAGGGGCTCGGTGAGATGAACGCCGAGCAGTTGTGGTCCACCACGATGGATCCCGAGCAGCGGACGCTGCTGCAGGTCACGCTCGATGACGCCGTGTCGGCGGACCGGCTGTTCACCGTGTTGATGGGCGAGGACGTGCCCTCGCGCAAGGCGTTCATCGAACAGAACGCCCGATACGTCCAGAATCTCGACGTCTGATCTTGGGAGCCTGATGTCACAGAACCTGTTCGGGGGGCGCGTCGAGCCCATCCAGCTGGAGGATGAGATCCAGCGTTCCTACCTGGACTACGCCATGTCGGTCATCGTCGGGCGCGCGCTCCCGGACGTGCGCGATGGTCTGAAACCCGTGCAGCGGCGGATCCTGTGGTCGATGGTCGAATCCGGGCTGCGGCCCGATCGCCCCCACCGCAAGTCGGTCGCGGCCGTCGGTGAGGTGCTGAAGAAGTACCACCCGCACGGCGACTCCAGCGTGTACGACGCCTTGGTCCGCATGGCACAGGATTGGTCGCTGCGCGCCCCGCTCATCGATGGGCACGGCAACTTCGGTTCGGTCGACGGAGACCCGCCCGCCGCCTATCGGTACACCGAGGCGCGGTTGGCGCCCATGGCGATGGAACTGCTGCGCGACATCGAGAGCGAGACGGTCGATTTCGTCCCCAACTTCGACGGGTACGAGCACCAGCCGGTGGTGCTGCCCTCGCGGTTCCCGAACCTGCTGGTGAACGGTGCCGCCGGGATCGCGGTGGGGATGGCCACGAACATCCCGCCGCACAACCTGGGCGAGGTCATCGACGCCACGGTGCACTACCTCGACAACCCCGAGGTCTCACCGATGGATCTGATGAAGTTCGTCAAGGGCCCCGACTTCCCCACCGGCGCCACGATCATGGGACGCCAGGGGATCCGGGACGCCTATGAGACCGGACGCGGCTCCATCAAGGTCCGGGCGGTCTGCACCGTGGAGGAGGGCACGCAGAACCGGTCGAACATCGTCGTCACGGAGCTGCCCTATCAGGTGAACAAGGCGCGCCTGGCCGAGAAGATCGCGTCCCTCGTCCAGACCGGCAAGATCAAGGACATCGCGGATGTCCGCGACGAGTCCAACCGCCAGGGCATGCGACTGGTGATCGTGTGCAAACGGGGCGCCAACGCGCAGGTGGTGCTGAACCAGCTGTACAAGCAGACCCAGCTGCAGGACAACTTCAGCGCGCTCATGCTGTCGCTCGTCGACGGCGTGCCGCGCACCCTGAACCTGGCAGAGATGATCGGCTACTACGTCGATCACCAGGTCGACGTCGTGACGCGGCGCACCACGTTCGACGAGCGCCGCGCCGAGGAGCGGGACCACATCGTCCTCGGTCTGCTGATCGCCCTGGATCATCTGGACGAGGTCATCGCGATCATCCGCGGTTCGGCCGACGCCGAAGAGGCCCGCACGAAGCTGATGAAGAAGTTCAAGCTGTCGGAGATCCAGGCGAACCACATCCTGGACATGCCACTTCGCCGGCTCACCCGTCTGGCTCGCACCGAGCTCGAGAAGGAGCACGCCGAACTCCTGGAGAAGATCGCCTACCTCACCTCGCTGCTGAAAGACCCGAAGAAACTGCGCGGCGTGATCAAGGACGAGTTGGCGGAGATCCGCAAGAAGCACGCGAACCCACGCCGCACGAAGATCGCCGCCGACGAGGGCGATCTCGACATCGAGGACCTCATCGCCGAGGAGGACGTGGTGCTCACCGTCAGCCGAGCCGGCTACGTGCGGCGCGTCGCCATCGACACGTTCCGCCGCCAGGGGCGCGGCGGCAAGGGCGTGAAGGGGACGAACCTCAAGGAGGAAGACGTGATCGCCAACGTCTTCACCACCACCACGCATCACTGGCTCTTGGTCTTCACGACCCGCGGCAAGGTCTACCGCGTGAAGGTGCACCACGTGCCCGACCAGTCGCGGACCGCGCGTGGGATCTATGCCGCGAACCTGCCCGGTGTCGTGGTGAGCGCCGACGAGAAGGTCAGCGCCGTGCTCGATCTCAAGGAGTACGCCGAGGGCCGGTTCCTGCTGTTCGCCACGAAGAACGGGATCGTGAAGAAGACCGCGTTGCCGGAGTACGACTCGGCGCGAACGGGGCTCGTGGCCATCAACCTCCGCGAGGGCGACGAACTCATCGACGTTCGTCTGACGGAGGGCACCGACGACGTCTTCCTCGTCTCCCGGCGGGGCCAGACCATCCGGTTCAAGGAATCGCTCGCCCGTCCCATGGGCCGTGCTACAGGCGGCGTGATCGGGATGCGCCTTGCGGAGGGCGACGAGGTCATCGCGCTCGGCCTCTCCTCCATGGGAGAGGAGCTGATCAGCGTCACGAACAACGGCTACGGCAAGCGTTCGCCGCTCAAGGTCTATCCGGTCAAGGGCCGCGGGGGCAAGGGTGTGATCGGTCACCAGATCACGAAGAAGACGGGCCTGCTCGCCGGGGCGTTCGTGGGTTCCAAGGACCAGGATCTGCTCACGATCTCCTCGGGGGGGAAGGTCCAGCGCGTGGCCGCCTCGGACATCCGACGGGTCGGACGCTCCAGTCAGGGTGTGCGCACCATGCGCGTCGACACCGACGAGACCGTCGCCGCCATCGCGCCCGTGATCCTGCAGATGGACGAGGACGAGTAGTCCTCGGAGCGCTAGGGCACGGACCCCAGGAGCGCCGTCACGAGCGACACGGCGGCGACCACCCCGAGGGTCAGCCCGGTGATCCCCACCAGGACGCTGCGGCCTATCCGGCTCGTCCCTCCCAGGAGTGCCTTGCGGGCCGCCAGCCCGCCGGCGATGCAGAGCGCCGCCACCGGTCCGAGGCCGGCGATGAAGACGGCCCGTCGTGCGCCCTCGGGGAAGGCCGCCGTGACGCCGAGGGCCGCGGGGATCGCCACGATCCCTGCGAGGACCAGCCGGAGTCCACGGGATGCGTGCTCATCGGGTGACCGCACCCCGGGAGGATGCCACCTCAGGCCGAACGCAGGCCCCGCAGCGCGACCAGCCGCCGGATGGCGCTCCTGGCCTTGCCGTAGGAAAGCTCGCCCGGCGGTTCGCCGCCGGTACGCTCCGTGAGCCACCCCAGCGTGGACGCCTGGGACTCGCTCATCGGCTCGTCGAGGAAGGTCCCGATGACCACCGCTGCCTCGCCCTCGGTCAGGGTCGCGTCGAAAGCCTCGCCGAACTCCTGGCACAAGAAGCGGAGTTCCGCGGCTTGGTCCGGCGCCATGGCGCCCGCGAGGGTCAGATCTCCTGTGTGTTCGGCCGTCTCGAGACCCCACACAGCCCGCGGCTCCTCGCCGCAGGACTCGACCCGGCACTGGTAGCACCAGCCTGGGTCCATGCCGTGGTGGCACCGATCCATGGAGGAGGTATCGGTCCGTCTTCCGGCATCTTGACCTGCAGGTATGCTCCCCGGATGGACCCGGTCGGGGGGTGGGTGACGATCGCGGTTTCCGTCGCCGTGATCCTCGGCACATGGTTCAGATCGCGCGGCAAGGCATCTTCCTGGATCTTCGACGCCGGGTCGGGCCTGGGCGGCGTGGGGCTCGGGATCGGTGGCCTCCTGCTCGTGCAGGACCCGGGGACCCCATCGTGGTTCCTCACGCCGATGATCCTGGGTGTGGCGGCGATCATCCACCGGCGGTTGCTCTTCGCGGGCGAGGGCCCGCTTCGCACCTGAGGTTGCGGGTGCTTGCGGTAGGCCCGGGCTACCCTTACAACCTCTCTGGAGCGAGGATGGCCACGACGACCGACGAACCTGCCGCCGCACCGGGTGCCGAGGCGCCCCCCATCGACGTGCCGATCGCGCCGGCGGTGGAGCCTCGCCGTGCCCAACGGCACCGGCAGCAGCCCGTCGGGCCACGCAGGACGAAGGTCACCGTCCGGCGGTTCGGCATCACCTCCGTGCTCAAGGTCTCGGTGATCTTCTCGTTCTGCGCGATGCTCGTGCTCTGGCTCGCCCTGCTGATCATCTTCCTCATCCTGCAGGCCGGGGGGGCGATCGATTCGCTCGCCGAGATCATCGGCTGCGTCGTGAACGAACCGGTCGGCACCAAGGACCAGTGCGTCCCCGCCGAGATCGACGCGAGGGTGCTGTTCACCTACCTGTTCCTGGCAGGGACCGTCCTGTCGGCGGCGTGGGCGCTCATCACGACGTTCTCCGCGGTGATCTACAACCTCATCAGCGATATGGTCGGCGGCGTCGAGGTCACCCTGGCCGAGAAGCGCCGCTAGCCCCGCTCGCCGTTTGACACCGATCCGGGGCGATGCCTACGCTTGCCCAAGGGCTCCTGGCCCCGTTCGATCCCCGTCGGGCCTGTAGCTCAGCTCGGTTAGAGCGCTTCCCTGATAAGGAAGAGGTCGATGGTTCAAGTCCATCCAGGCCCACCCGGCAGGTTAGGAGGCTCCTGTGAGCGAAGAGACCGGTGAGAAGAAGGGCGGATTCTTCAGGAAGCTTCTGAAGCTCACGGCCCTGTTCGCGGCGATCGGCGGCGCGATGATGTTCTGGAAGCGCCGCAAGGGCGAGGATCTCGACGACGTCGAGTGGCAAGAGCTCCCGCCTCCGGCGGGCGGCTGAGACGTCGCGCACACGCTGACCTCGAAGGGCCCGGGGGGCGGGGCCCCCCCCCCCAGAAGAAAGCGGGGCGGAAAAAACACCCCAAAACCCCCC
>JBKJXU010000185.1:0-4640 GCA_046716145.1 Actinomycetota bacterium | reverse complement strand
CCCGCGCCCGCCCGCCCTCCCTGGGGCGCGCTCTGGGGCGGGGGCTCGGGGGTGCGCGCGGCAACGTGGCGGCCCGGGGGTGCCGCGGCCCAGGGCTCGGTGGTGCGGGCGTGGACTTCATCGACCTGCAGATATGGCCGGTGTTCAACCTCGCCGATTCGGCGATCGTGGTGGGAGCCCTGTGGCTCGGGCTCGCCTCCTTCTCCGGCCGGCGGGGCGAGGCTGCCGGAGCGCCGGCGGATGGCTGAGCCGCTCGTCGGGGAGCCCGGGCGACTGGACGCGGTCATCGCTCGACTCATGGAGGTTCCTCGGGCCGACGTGCAACGAGCGATCGAGGCAGGGCTGGTGCTCGTCGATGGCACGGTGAAGACCAAGTCTCATCGATTGCTCGGCGGAGAGAGGCTGTCGGTCCAGATGTTGACGACCGAGGCCCTCGAGCCGGGCGGCGAACCCGTGCCCGTGCGACTGGAGGATGAACACTTGCTGGTCATCGCCAAGCCGGCAGGTCCGGCGACCCACCCCACGCCCGCCCGGCGGACCGGGACGCTCGTGAACAGCCTCATGGCGATGGGAGTCCCGCTCGCGCCGGCGGGGGGCGCGCTCCGGCCGGGCATCGTGCACCGCCTCGACGCGGGAACGAGTGGCCTGCTGGTGGTGGCGAAGACCGACGAGGCGTTCACGAACTTGCAGGCGATGTTCCGTGCGCGAGCCGTGGTCCGCCGGTACGTGGCGCTGGTCCGCGGCGCGCCGGCCCACGACGTGTTCACGGTGGATGCCCCGCTGGGCCGGCGCGCCGCCCACATCGTGGTCGACCGCCTCGAAGGACGCGCGGCCTCCACCGACGTGCACGTGCGCGAACGCTTCGCACGCTCTGCGCTGCTCGACGTCGCGCCCCGCACCGGTCGCACGCACCAGATCCGCGTGCACCTGGCCGCGGTCGGGCACCCGGTCCTGGGGGACCGGGCCTACGGCGGGAGCGGGGACGACGCGCGGGAGCTGGGGCTCGCGCGGCCGTTCCTGCACGCGGCCCGTATCTCGTTCGTGCATCCTATGACCGGAGAAGCGATCGACCTGCAGGAGCCCTTGCCCGGCGATCTCGTGGACGCTCTGAACCGCGCCCGCTCCGACCTGCGGCGTTGACATCCCTCCAGCCCGGCGTAGTCTCGGGGCCCGGATCACACCGATGTAAGTTCTCCACAGTCCGCCGGGCCTGGCTGTGGACAACCTCCCGGAAGGGCCACGACCAGCGCCGATGTCCGACCCGAGTTTCGTCCATCTCCACGTCCACTCCGAGTACTCGCTGCTCGACGGTGCCGCCCGGATCGAAGCGCCGAAGTCCAACCCGCAGGCGGCAACCCTGTTGTCCGAGGCCCAGCGGATGGGGATGCCCGCCCTGGCCGTCACCGATCACGGCGCGATGTTCGGCGCGCTGCGGTTCTACGAGTCGGCGCGGGCGGCGGGCATCACCCCGATCATCGGCGTCGAGGCCTACGTCGCGCCGGGATCTCGCTTCGATCGGACACCCGGTGAGAGCGCGGAGAAGTACCACCACCTGACCTTGCTGGCGGAGAACGAGACCGGGTATCGCAACCTCTTGCGCCTGGTTTCGTCGGCGTACCTGGAGGGCTTCTACCACCGCCCGCGCATGGACAAGGCGTTGATGGCCGAGCATGCAGAGGGGTTGATCTGCCTATCGGGGTGCCTTTCCTCCGAGATAGGTGTGGCGCTCGTGGGTGCTCAGCACGACCGCGCCGTCCGTGCGGCGGGGGAGTACAAGGACATCTTCGGTGCGGGGAACTACTACATGGAGTTGCAGGACCACGGGCTCGCGGATCAGCGGGCGATCTTGCCGCAACAGATCGCTGTGGCCGCCGAGGTCGGCGTTCCCCTGGTGGCGACGAACGACCTGCACTACACCTTGGCGAGCGATGCGAAACCACATGACGTCTTGCTCTGTATCCAGCAACAGAAGCTGCAGTCTGACCCCAAACGTCTGCGCTTCGACGCGGAGGAGTTCTACCTGAAGAGCCCGCAGGAGATGCGTGCCACGTTCCGCGAGCAGCCAGGAGCCTGCGACGCCACGCTCCTGATCGCCGAACGGATCCAGCCCCTCGAGCATCTGGAGCGAGCGCTGGTCCGCGGGGAGACGGAGTACCACCTGCCCCGGTTCGAGACCCCCGCCGGCGAGCCTCTGGAGGGCTATCTGCGCACCCTCGTCGAGCGAGGAGCCGAGGCTCGCTACGGCTCCCCCTTCCCGACGGCGGTGGCCGAACGTCTGGACCACGAGCTCTCCGTCATCACGCACATGGGCTTCGCCGGCTACTTCCTCATCGTGTGGGACCTCATCCGGTTCGCGCGTGAGCAGGGCATCCGTGTCGGTCCCGGGCGGGGTTCGGCGGCCGGGTCGGTGGTCTCCTACGCGCTCAAGATCACCGACCTCGACCCGCTGCGCTACGGGTTGTTGTTCGAACGATTCCTCAACCCTGACCGCGTCGAGATGCCGGACATCGACATGGACTTCGACGAGCGACGCCGCGATGAGGTCATCCGCTACGCCACCGAGAAGTACGGCTCGGACCACGTCGCGCAGATCGTCACGTTCCAGACGATCAAGGGCAAGCAGGGCATCCGTGACGCCTCGCGCGTCCTCGGGTTCCCGGCGGCGTTCGGTGACCGACTCTGCAAGATGTACCCGCCGGCGGTGATGGGCCGCGACGAACCGATCGACAACGCGCTCACCCTCAGCCCCGAACTGCGTGAGGCCTACGAACGCGAACCCGAGGCCCGCGAGGTGATCGACACGGCGCGCGCCCTGGAGGGATTGCGCAGGGAGGACTCGGTTCACGCCGCCGGTGTCGTGATCGGCGACCGGCCGCTGGTGGAGTACCTGCCGCTCAAGCTGAGCAAGGACTCTCGCGACGAGGCCAAGAAGATGGTCACGCAGTTCGACATGAACGGCGTGGCCGCGCTCGGCCTGCTCAAGATGGACTTCCTGGGGCTGCGCAACCTCTCCGTGATCGAAGAGACGCTCCGGCATCTTCGTGCCGCGGGGACCGAACTGGACATCGACGCGGTGCCGCTCGACGACGAACGGACGTACGCGATGCTCCGCAAGGGCGAGACCACGGGTGTGTTCCAGATGGAGTCGCCCGGGGTGAAGAACCTGATCAAGTTGCTGGAGCCCGACCGGTTCGAGGATCTGATGGCCTGCGTGGCGCTGTACCGGCCGGGGCTGCTCTCCATGGGCCAGCACACGGAGTACGCGGAGCGCAAACACGGCCGGAAGAAAGTCACCTACCCGCACCCCGACCTGGAACCGGTGCTCAAGGACACCTACGGCATCATCGTGTACCAGGAGCAGGTCATGCAGACCGCCGTCGCGTTCGCCGGTTTCTCCATGGGCGAAGCCGACACGCTGCGCAAGGTCATGGGCAAGAAGATCCGCGAGAAGGTGGCTGCCGAGCGCGAAAGGTTCGTGAAGGGCGCCGTGGCCCAGGGCCACCCGGAGCGGACCGCGCACGAGATCTTCGAGTTGGTGGAACCGTTCGCCGACTACGGGTTCAACGCCTCGCACGCCTGCGCGTACGGCTACGTGGCGTACCAGACCGCGTACCTGATGGCGCATCACCCGGTCGAGTACATGGCCGCGATCTTGACATCGGTGAAGGACGACAAGGACCGCAAGCCGTACTACCTGTACGCGTGCCGGGGCATGGGGATCGACGTGCTCCCGCCCGACGTGAACGGCTCGGACCTCGACTTCGCGCCCGCACGAGGGGCCGGCCGCTCCATCCGGTTCGGGCTCTCGGCCGTCCGCAACGTCGGCGAGGGTGCCGTGCGGTCGATCCTCGATGCGCGCGATCGCACGGGCCCGTTCACCTCGTTCGCCGATTTCTGCCGGCGCGTCGATCCCGGGGTTCTCACGAAGCGTGTCCTGGAGTCGCTCGTGTACGCGGGGGCGTTCGACTCGCTCGGCTACACGCGCGGTGGACTCCTGCAGGGGCCCGAGGGTGAGCCCGCGTTCGAGAAGGTCTCGCGCCCGATCCTCGCGGAGCGCCACGCCGAGGCGGCGGGGCAGTTCTCCCTGTTCGGGGGTGGCGCGGATCTCGATGAGCTCGACGAGTCGGTGGTCGAAGGCCCCGAGCTCCCGAAACGTCTCCTGCTCAGCAAGGAGAAGGAGATGCTCGGGCAGTTCGCCACGGACCACCCGTTGCTGGGCATCGAGAAGGCTCTCTCCGCCCACATGACGCACGAGATCCGCGCCCTCCCGGATCTGGGAGACGGGGACCTGGTGACGGTCGGGGGCATCATCGGATCACTCTCACGCAAGTACACGAAGCGTGGGGAGCCCTACGCGCAACTCCGTCTGGAGGGTCTGGCGGGAGGGGTCGAGGTGATCGCGTTCCCGAGCGTCTTCCAGAGTGCGCCGGAGCTGATGGAAACCGACCGGATCGTGCTCGTGACGGGGAGGATCGACCTGCGGGGGCGTGAGCTGCAGATCCGTGCCACCGCCGTGCGGGAGCCCGACCTCGGCACCGCCGGCGATCGGCGCGTCGAGGAGGCCCTCGTGGTAGACCTGCCGGCCGCCGCATGCACGCCGGCCGTCTTAGCCAAGCTGAAGGAACTGCTGGGGGCGCACC
>JBKJXU010000184.1:0-6170 GCA_046716145.1 Actinomycetota bacterium | reverse complement strand
CCCCTCGGCCGCGAGCGGATCCTCCGTACCGCGGTCGAACTCTCCGACCGAGACGGCGTGGAGTCGCTCAGCATGCGCAGGCTGGCGCACGAGTTCGGCGTGGTACCGATGGCGCTGTACCGGCACGTGGCCAACAAGGAGGAGCTGCTCGACGGCCTGCTCGACGTGGTCGTCGGCGAGATCGATCCACCCACCACCGACACCGACTGGAAGACCGCGGTCCGCGAGAGGATCCTCTCGGCGCGCCGGGCGCTCCTGCGGCACCCGTGGGCGTCGCGGGTGATGGAGACGCGGACCGAGCCGACCCCGATCGTGATGGCCTACATGGACTCGATGATCGCGATGTTCCGAGCGGGCGGGTTCACGATCGACCTGACCCACCACGCGATGCACGCGATGGGCAGCCGCCTGATGGGGTTCTCGCAAGAACTGTTCAACGACAGCGGTGACACCGATCCGGAGATGGAAGCCGAGATGTACGCGGCGATGGCCGACACGTACCCCTCGATCTACGAGCTGTACCTGGCGGTCAGTCACGACGACGCGTCCGTCGTGGGTCCGGGATGTGACGACCAGTTCGAGTTCGAGTTCGCGTTGGACCTGATGCTGGAAGGCCTCGAACGCCACAAGGACCGCGTCCCAAGGAGCGAGCCATGAGCTCGCCCATGCCCTCACCGCAGCGGGAGCTGATGCGAGCCGTGGTGCAGGACGCCTATGGCTCGCCCGACGCGCTCGCGCTCCGAGAGATCCCCGTACCGACGGCCGGCGACGGTGAGGTCCTCGTTCGCGTCCGCGCGGCCTCACTGCATCCGGACGTCTGGCACGTCGTGACCGGCCGCCCGTACGTTCTTCGCATCATGGGCTCGGGGCTCCGGCGGCCCAAGAACCGCGTGCCGGGCACCGACCTGGCGGGCGTCGTCGAGTCGGTCGGCGCCGGAGTAACCGGGTTCGGCCCCGGCGACGAGGTGTTCGGTGAGATCGTGCGCGTCAACCAGTGGCGCAACGCCGGCGCCTACGCCGAGTTCGCGGCCGTGTCCGAGAGTCTCTTGGAGCCGAAGCCGGCGGGCGTCACGTTCGAGGAAGCCGCGGCCGTCCCGACATCCGCGCTGATCGCGCTCCGTCGTCTTCGCGATGAGGGTCGCGTGCAGGCCGGGCAGACGGTCCTGGTCAACGGCGCCGGGGGAGGTGTCGGCGTCTTCGCTGTGCAGATCGCGAAGGCGCTCGGAGCGACGGTCACGGCCGTGGACAGCACGGAGAAACTGGAGATGCTCCGATCGATCGGTGCCGAGCGGGTCATCGACTACACGGAGGATGACTTCGCCCGGAGCGGCGATCGCTGGGACATCGTCTTCGATGTCGCGGGGAACCACCCATGGTCCGTCGTGAAGCGGGCGATCACCGAGGATGGGACCTACGTCCTCATCGGCCACGACCACTTCGGCGTGGGGGGAACGTGGTTCGGCAGTCTCGGCCGCTTCGCCGGACAGCTGGTGCTGTCGCCGTTCGTCCGGCAACTGCCGGGGCTGCGAGGCGTCAAAGGGGAGCGTCCCGAGGACCTCGCCACCGTGGCGGAACTGATCGACACCGGCCGGGTCAGACCCGTCGTGGGCCGAACGTTCCCACTCAGCGAGGTCCGCGAGGCGATCCGCTCCATGAGCGAGGGGCACACGCTCGGCAAGATCGTCATCACGATTTGATCGGATGGATCACGTCGTCCTCTCGGCCTCGCTCGTAGCCCCGGGTGTATGGCGGACCTACCTACCCGGGCGACGGATACGGGTCCAGTCCGTACGTCCATTCCACCTGGAACCGGCCGTCCCGCCCTTGGACCAACACCTGGCTCGGCGGGTTCGCCTGCGCCAGGTCGATCGCCGCCAAGATGGCCAGCCGTTTCAAGGCGTGCCGCCGAAGACGACTGCCGCCTTCCTCGACAACCTTCCAGGCATCACCATCCGAACTGACCAGATACCTACTGCGACCAGGCATCTTCGAGCCCCTCGTCGAGCCGATCCCTGTTCGTCTCCCCTGCCTTCCTAGCCGCCAGGGAGCCCGGGTGATCACACCGGTGCGGGGTGGATCCCCGTGAACCCTTCGGGCGGTTGGTGGAAATACGAGATGGACCCAACCGGCCCCAGTACATCCTTCGGCGTCTTCCCAGCGCCTCGGGGCTCGGTTGGGTCCACCTTCTGACCCCAACGGCCCTGATCACGACGCGGCGGCCGGGATCCGCCGAACGAGTTCGACCGAGATGTACGCCTGCCATCCCACGAGGTCCCATGTGCCTGAAGGGGCCGGCTCGTAGGTCTCCCGCGCGAGGAGTACGCCGGTATCCGGGTCGAAGAGCAGGCGGGTCTCCACGTTAGGGGCACGGACGGAGAAGCTCTCCCCCGAGCGCCCCAGTTGGTCCTCACCGGGGCCGAGCAACCGAACCCCGTCCAACCTGCCGGCGGCGCCGAACAACGCGGTTCGGGTCGGTCCGGGCAGGTTGCCTTGTGCCAAGAGGTCGCCGATCAGGGCGAACGCATCGGCATCGGTCGCCCCGTAGGGGGCGATGGAACCATCCCTGAGCGCGCCGACGAGAGCGTCTGGATCCACCGGGATGTCATCGGCGGCTATGAGAGACCCCTCCCCGGGACCGAACTCATCGCGGATCACGCCCCCGACGACGGGAAGCGGGGGAGCGCCCGGCTCGGACCAGGCTCGCTCGTCCTCGGGACTCGGGAAAGTCACGGCCCGGACGACGGAGCGCAACTCACCCGAACCATCTCCGTGTAACCACCGCTCGACTTGGAGGGTCACCCGCGCCCGGAACTCCTCGCCTCCCAGAACCTCCTGCGCTTCGGTGCGGACCTCAGTCGAGACCTGGTGCAGGTACTCGCCGGGGCCTGGTACGAGCGCGGCGTACGGGATCGCTGCCAGTTCGCCGAGCGCCCGAGCGGCAGCCGACTGGGGGCGGGCGGTGGCCCACACCAGCGCCGAGGCCACGAGGAGCACGACGACCGCGGCCGCGAGCCCGACCCGTGGAGAGTTGCGGCGGCGGCCCTGCATCGCCTCGCCCAGGAGCAGGCGCGCGCGCTCCTTGGCGGCAGGGTCGACCCCGGGCTCGCCGAAGAATCGCCGGATCAGGTCTCGTTCATCCATCGCCATCTGCGTCCTCTTCGAGATATGCCGTCCAGCTCTGTATTCCCGTTACCGCGGTGATCCGTTCACGGAGCAACCGGCGGGCGCGGTTGATCCGGGACTTGGCGGTGCCTGAAGGGATACCGAGCGCGGTGGCGATCTCCTCGTACGTGAACTCGCCCAGCACGTGCTGAAGCTGCGGGGGGCGGTCGCGCTCCGACCGCGCCAAGAGCGCATCCCGGATCGTCCCCGCGAGCCGCTTCGCGTCCAGGTGCGCCACGTCTTGGTTCGGGTCGGGCTCGAACGTTGGGATGGGCACGCGTCCCCGCAAGGTCAGATGCGTGCGCTCATCCCGTGTGTGATGGCGGATCAGGTTGGTCGCGATGCCGTAGAGCCACGGCCGCGCCGAGCGCACGGACTTGTCGAACCGATCACGTCGCGTGAACGCCACGGTGAACGTTCGGGCCGTGATGTCCTCACCCACGACGTCACCCACCCGCCGGCCCACGTAGCTGGTGACCGCATCGTAGTGCCGCTCGAAGATCGCACCGAACGCCTCGGGGTCGTCGATCGAAGCCGCGATCACCTCGGCGTCGTTCACCCGGCAAGGCTATCCCGGGAGTCCAGGCTCAGTTCGACCAGCGGAGCGACGACACCTGGTTGTTGAGCGTGCCGTACGTCGCGCAGTTCGGTGTGCAGAGCACGGACGAACCGCCGAACTGCGAGTGCTGGAACTTCCGGTTGCGGTCGCAGCCGCCGAACCCCTTCCCCGAGGCGAACCGGTCGTTCCACGTGTCGGTCACGTAGTCCACCTCCCAGGTGAGCGAGGCCGAGCAGGTGGCGCTGGCGTAATAGCTCTTGCTCGATCCCACGTAGACGGTGTCGTCCCACTCCGTGCCGATGAGGACGGTGCTCGACGCGGCCGCAGACACGGCGGCCTCCGACAGGGAGAGCGGCGTCGTGTCCGACGACACGGAGATCGCACCGTCGGAGCCGGCGGCCAGCGCTTCGGCGTACGTGACGAAGCACCCGATGAGCACCGGTTCCGCGAGGACGCGATCGCCCTCCTGGGAGATGGGCTGCAACTCGTAGGCGCAATCATCGCCGCCTTCAGCGGCGGCGAACGTCGGCGTGAACATGACCGAACCGAGCAAGAGCAGGGGCAACACCCTTCGCATCGTTCCCTCCCATCGCTTCCAGACTCCAGACGGCGCGAACGTAGCCAGCCGCACTTCACCGCGGAAGGATCGTGGTGCATCGGTTCATCACCGGAACGGAACGGGGGTCCGGGAACGAACGGTTCGCCGGTGTCGCGGCAATAAGGGACATGAGCATCCCGACCGTGTACCTCGTGGGGATCGAGCGGCTACCCCTCATCCCCGAGTATCTGAACCTTGGCACCGTCGTCGTCGTCGCTCCGGATCAGCGCACCTTGGACGCCTGGGATGACGAACGACGCATCGCCCGGACCGCCGCGGAGCCGGCGATGGAAGCGGCCTCCGCCACGGTGATCGACCTCGAAGGTAGGAGGATCCTGGTCGGGGGCGGGTCGCTCCCCTTGAGCGATCTGGAGTTCCGCGTTCTCCACACGCTGTTGGACCCTCCGGGGAGGGCCGTCTCGTTCGACGAACTTCGGAGCTCGGGCTGGGGCGGTGACGCCATGGAGTTCGACGTCACCTCCGTCCGCGCACTGATCCAACGGCTCCGTGCGAAGTTGCAGGTGGCCCAGGCGCCGATGACGATCGCGTCGGTCCGAGGGTTCGGGTTCCGCATCGAACACGCGTCCGGCGTCCGGTCCCTCCACCGCGCCGGGTGAGCCGAGCGCCGTGCAGGGTCAGCCCTGAGGGGCAGCGACCGCCAGCCAATGACCGATGACCTCGGTCCGGTCCGCGAACGAGAGGTCGTCCACGTCTATACCGAGTTCGTCCCCCAGGGCCGTAAGGTCGGCGACGAAACGTGCGTATCGTTTCAAGATCGCCGAAGCTGCCGGGATGCCCGTGCGCCCTGACGCTCCCTTCAGCCAGTTCCGGATCGCCCTTACCGCCTGCGCGGGCTCGCCCCCGTGAGCGTGGACATCGTGGCCCGCGATGTCGGAGATGAACCGCTGATACCGATACCGCTCGACGTCCAGGATCAAGCACCGCTTCCGCCGGTCGCGCAGCGAGCCGAAGCGCTTGCACCCGAGGAAGAGCCCGAGTTCCAAAGGCATGTTGAACCTGGGGAGGCCCTCGTCCGAGGACTCCGTTCGCGACAGATCATGGATCCCGAATCGCGACCCCTCGATCAGATCGAGCAGCTTCTCGAATCGGCCCTGCGATCCGTCATCGTGCTCGAGGGCACATCGCGGCACGAAACCCGCATCGACGATGGCGAACACCGATGCGTCGAAGATCGGTCCGTAGTCGGAGTCGAACGGGCAGTTGATGAAGACGCTGTCTTCGTACTTGGCGAGGGCGGGACGGGAAGGGCCTGCGATCACGCCGTTCGGCGGTTCACGACCGCCTCGACCGCACGACGGATCTCGGACGACGGTATGGACCCTCGGCGGCCGCTGATCTTCACGACCCTGTGTGCGCTCGACTTCTTCGCCGAGGCTTTCTCAAGGTGTTTCTTCGCGGTCGCCGTCATCGGTTCCTCCTCCATCCGAGATTAGCGCGGGAGGCATCGTCGGCCAACCCCCCGGATGGCCCATCACCGGATCCTGACGGCCTATCTCGGGACCACGGGATCTGGCGCGGTCACGTTGCTCCCAGCACCTCGATGAACGCGGCCTCGGTGGCGGGCGACGGGCCGGCACCGAGTTCCGACGCGAGCTTCGCGCGCAGACGCTCGTAGGTCGCGAGCGCCTCCGCGTTGTTGCCGGCCGCGACGTGTGCCCGCATCAGCGTCACGTACGCCTGTTCCCGGAACGGCTCGAGGGCGATGATCCTCTCGGCGTCTCGCGCGCAACCGGTGTGGTCACCGTTCGTGAACGCGATCTCGGCCCGGCACGACAGCGCGCGCACCTGGATCGCCCGGAGCTGCGCCCGCTGCTGCTCGACCCAGTCGCC
>JBKJXU010000183.1:0-5226 GCA_046716145.1 Actinomycetota bacterium | reverse complement strand
GCTCGATCCCGTCGCCCGCGAGGCCGCCGCGGATCTCTCCGAGATCCGCGCCGTGTCCACCGGCGTCGCGCTCCTGGTCTACCCCGAGCGAACCGCGGACGCGCTCCCGGAGGGGACCGGCTTCGTGGTCCCCCGTGGGGCCGCGCCGTTCACCGCCGTCACCTGGCTCTCCTCGAAGTGGCCGGATCCCGCGTTCGGCACGCGTGCGGTCCTTCGGTGCTTCGTGGGCGCCGACGGCGAGGAGGACGTCCTGGACGCCGAGGACGCCGACATCGTCCAGGCGTGCTGCCGTCACCTCGCGGCGCTCCTGCCGCTGCCGGGCGCTGCGGAGCACACGGCCGTCGTCCGCTGGCCCGGGTCGATGCCGCAGTACGAGGTGGGCCACCTCGGGCGCGTGCAACGGATCCGCCGCCGCCTGCCCGCAGGTGTGGTCGTGACCGGGCAGCCCTACGATGGTGTGGGCGTGGCCGACTGCGTGCGGGCCGCGGGCGAGGCCGCCGAGGTCGTCCGCGAACACCTGGACCGCCTCGACCACGTGCACCACGAGACCGCCCTCCCTGAACAGGAGACCGACGATGAGCGACACCAGGTACGCCCTCTACCCAGTCTTCACCGCCGCCCCGGACCTTCGTGAGGCGCTGGCCGATCCCGAGGATCGCGCCCGCGCCACCCGCGAGATCGAGGACCTGTTCAAGTCCTGGGAGGGCACCGTCGAGGTCCGCGGCACCTATTCGACCGTGGGCTTCCGCGCCGACGCCGACCTGATGCTCTGGCTGCACGGGCCCACGCCGGATGACGTCCAACGCGCCCTGGTCGAGTTCCGACGCACCGAGGTGGGCGTCTTCCTGGACCCCACCTGGATGTTCATGGGGGTCGTGAAGCCGGCCGAGTTCACCCCCGATCACGCACCCGCGTTCGTCAAGGGCGACCCGCCGCGCACCTACCTCTGCGTCTACCCGTTCGTGCGCACCCCGGAGTGGTACCTGCTGCCCTCAGCCGAGCGCGGCGCCCTGCTGCGCGATCACGGCGGGGTGGGACGGGAGTTCCCCGGCGTGCTCGCGAACACCACGAGCGCCTTCGGTCTGGGCGACTGGGAGTGGATCTTGGCGTTCGAGGCCGAGGCCATGGATGAGATCGTCGATTGCATCCGTGCGCTCCGCGCCACCGAGGCCCGCCGCTTCACGAAGGTAGAGATCCCCTTCGTGTCGGGGATCCGCAAGTCCGTCGCCGCCGTGCTCGACGATCTCTGCTGAGCCAGGATCGAGACCTCCGGCCGCTTGACCGCGCCATGCCTTCCTCACTAGCGTGCCCGCCATGCGTGGGAGGGCTCTCGCCGCCGTCATCGCCGCTGTCCTGCTCGTCGCGGCGTTCACGTCCGCGCCCGAGCGCAGGGTGCCGCGCGCCCGCGCCGGGACCCGCCCGCCCGTCATCGCCGCCGTGGGTGACATCGCGTGCAAGGACCCGCCCAAGCAGAACCGGCAGGTTTGCCGCTACGACGACGTGGCCGCCACCATCGAGCGCGGGGACTACGACGCCCTCCTTGAACTGGGCGACATCCAGTACGAGTACGGGCGCTACCGTGACTTCGTGGAGAACTACGACGTCTACTTCGGCAACCTGCTGCCCATCACCTACCCCGTGCCGGGCAACCACGACTACGGCGTGGCCGGTGCGGCCGGCTACTTCCGGTATTTCGGTGACGCGGCGCGCTCATCGAAGGGGTACTACTCGTTCGACCTGGGCGCGTGGCACATCATCGGGTTGAGCTCCCCGCTATGCCCGTCCCCGTACAAGAACTCCGACGTCGAGGTCTGTGCGCCGGGTGACGCTCAGTACGACTGGCTCGCGCGCGATCTGGCGGCGAACGATGCGGTGTGCACGCTCGCGTACTTCCACCATCCGCGCATCTCGTGGATCAAGTGGCAGAACGCGGATTGGAACGACGAAGGCGAACTGCGGATGGATCCGATGTGGGACCTGCTGTACGCCAACGGTGCCGATGTCGTCCTCACCGGCCACGAGCATCTGTACCAGCGGTACTACCCGCTCGACGGCGACATGGAGGTCGACCGCGAGCGCGGGATGGTGCAGTTCATCGCGGGCCAGGGCGGCGAGAGCCTGCAGCCCGGCGGGCACTGGAACCACCGCCCCACGTCACTCGCCGCCTCCTGGGATCAGGGGTACGGCTTCCTGCAGATGAAGCTCCGCGAGCAGGGCTACGACTGGCGTTACGTCCCCGCGGAGGGGCAGCCTGTCTTCATCGACGAGGGCAGCCGCGCCTGCCACTGAGCCTTCACGCGTCGAGCACGGGCAGCAGATCCTCGATCACGACGTGGCCGTTCGCCTGCGCCGAGATACCCTCCGGTGGTGAGACGCCGGGACGGATCACCAGGCGCGTGTCCATCCCGAGCGCGCGCGCCCCGTCGCAGAACGTGACCTGGTCGTCCACGAACAGCGTGTCCTCGGGTGCGACGCCGCCCAGACCGCGGAGCGCTACCTCGTAGATCCTGCGGTCGGGCTTGCGCGCGCCCACGCGGAACGACAGGACCACCTGGTCGAAGATGTCGTAGAGCCCGAGCCGCTGCGCCAAGGGAACGGTGGCGTGCGAACAGTTGCTCACGAGCGCCGTGCGGACGCCGCGCACCCTGAGTTCGTGGGTCACCGGAGCCACGTCGGGCTCCAGGGTGACGCCGTCGCGCTGGAACGCGAACTCGGCGCTCGCCATCGAGCGGATCAGCTCGATCGGCGGGTCGTCGATCCCGGTCGCCTCGATCACTGCGCGCGCCTCGGACTCCACGTCGGGGTAGGCACCGGTGCTGCGTGCAGGGCGTGTGTCGGCCATGGCGCGCTCGAGTACGTCGACCCCGATCCCGAGCAGGTCTGCGGCCTCCTGCCGGAAGCGGGACCAGTCGCTCCGCACGATGGTGTCGTAGAGGTCGAACAGCACGGCGGCCGGCATGTGCGGAGACTACGCGGATCAGCCGAACAGATCGGCGAGCAAGTCATCGACGCTGGCGACGCCCTTGAGTGCCTGACCTTCGTCCTCGCGTACGTCGATCTGCGGCGCCTGGACGTCGAACGTCGCGCGGATCTCCTCGTGATCAAGGAACCGTGAGACGAGGGCGGTGGAGTAGCGCTCGCGGCGGATCGTGTGGTGGTAGCGCTGCGGGAACGTGACGTGCAGGGCGTTGCGTGGCCGCGTGAGCGCCACGTACAGGAGCCGGCGCTCTTCTTCGAGCTCGTCGTCGTCGCCCGTGGCCATGTCGGAGGGGATGTTGCCGTCGCTCGCGTGGATGACGTGGACCACGTCCCATTCCAGGCCCTTGGCCGAGTGGATGGTGGTGAGGGTGAGCCAGTCCTCGTCGAGCGCGGGTGGGCCGGCCAGGTCCGAGGCCGACGCGGGTGGATCGAGCGTGAGCTCGGCCAGGAACCGGCCGCGGGCTTCGTAGCCCTGGGCCAGGAGCGTCAGTTGCTCCAGGTCCGCCATCCGGGCGCTCGCCTGCTCGTACTTCCGCTCCAGCACGGGCTCCAGATAGGTGCGGATGCGCTCGAGTTGGGCGGCGGGGCCGAGCACGTCTTCGTCCGCACAGCCGGCCAGGACGCTGCGGAGCTCGCGGATGCCGGGCGCCGCGGCGGTGGGGACCGCCACCGGCTGTTCCAAGAACGCGGCGATGGGTGAGGCGCCGCCTTCGATGTGCACGCCGAGCGTGTCCATCAGGCGCCGCGCCGTGGCCGGGCCCATGCCCTCGGGCAACTGCAGCGCCCGGAACCACGCGACCTCGTCGAACGGGTTCTCCACGATGCGCAGCAGTGCGAGCGCGTCCTTCACGTGCGCCGCCTCCAGGAACTTGAGGCCGCCGTACTTCACGAACGGGATGTTGCGCCGGGCGAGCTCGACCTCGAGCAGGTCGGAGTGGTGCGCGGCGCGGAACAGCACCGCTTGCTCGCGCAGCGCGACGCCGCGTTCGCGGTAGGCGAGCACCGCGCGGCACACGGAGTCGGCCTGGCCGGCCTCGTCGATGCACGGCTGCAGCACCGGACGTTCGCCCGCGGTGCGATCGGTCCGAAGCGTCTTCTCGTGCCGCTGCGGCGATCGCGCGATCACGGCGTTGGATGCCGCCAGCAGCGGCGCGCTGCTGCGGTAGTTCCGTTCGAGCTTCACGATGGTGGCGCCGGGGAACCGTTCGGGGAACTCCAGGATGTTGCGGACGGTGGCGGCGCGGAACCCGTAGATGGCCTGGGCGTCATCGCCCACGACGGTGAGGTTGCGCGCGGTCCCGGCCGGCCGCAGGCCTTCGAGGATGTCGGCCTGCAGCGCGTTCGTGTCCTGGTACTCGTCCACCAGGACGTGGTCGAACATCTCGGCGACCTGAGGCCCCGAGGTGGGGGAGGTGACGAGCGCGCGCCAGAACAGCAGCAGGTCGTCGAAGTCCAGCAGGTGCTGGCGCCGTTTGCGCTCGGTGTAGGTCTTCACGAGCGTGCGGAGATCGTCCACCTCCTCGACGCACCACGGGAAGTGGCGCTGCACGACCTCGTCCAGAGGCGTGGCCGCGTTCACCGTCCGCGAGTAGATCGACGCGATGGTCTCCTTGCGCGGGAAGCGGCGTTCCTTCGTGGCCAGGCCGAGTTCCTCGCGGAGCAGGCCGAAGACGTCGGCGGCCTCGCCCTGATCAAGGACGGTGAAGTCGGGCTGCAGGCCGAGCGCGCGGCCGTGCAGACGGAGCAGGCGGTTGCCGACGGCGTGGAACGTGCCGCCCCAGACCCGTCCGGCGTCGCGATGGCCCGAGAGGTGTTCGGCGCGGCTCAGCATCTCCTTCGAGGCTCGGCGGGAGAAGGTGAGCAACAGGAGGCGCTCGGCCCGGATGCCGCGCTCCAGGAGATGGGCCACGCGGGCGGCGAGGGTGGTCGTCTTGCCCGTGCCGGCCCCGGCCACGATGAGCAGGGGACCCTCGCCGTGGGTAGCCGCGGCGCGTTGCTCGGGGTTCAGGTCGTCGAACATGCGTTCGAGCAGTGTAGGCGCTGGGTCAGCGCCGGTCGAGCATGGCCCGGGCGGCATCGTGGTCGAAGCCGAGGGCCGACGCCCGGCGCAGATACCGCTCGGCGGCCTGCTCCAGGTCGCGCTCGGCCGCGGGCGGGCGCAGCGGTGGTCGGTCCGAGACGGAGGTCCCCGCCCGCCCGCGACCCACGATCCACCCCTGTTCCTCCAGCGCCCGGTAGGCGCGGGCG
>JBKJXU010000182.1:0-4393 GCA_046716145.1 Actinomycetota bacterium | reverse complement strand
ATCTCGAAGCGCGTGGATCAGGTGGGCGAGCTCGTGAAGCGGGTGAGCCCCGAGGCCCTCTCCGGGATCACCGGCGTTGACTGGAAGGGAGCGAAGGCCTTCCGCGAGATCCTCGTCCACGGCGGTGACCTGAAGCTGCCCGTGCTGGTCGATGTCGTGCAGGGCAAGCTCCCAGGCCTGGTCGCCGCCGTGGAGGGAGCGCTGAAGGCCGAAGCAGGTTCCTGAGGCGACCGTCGGACCTGCACCGCGCGATCAGGCGGCTCACCTTCCCCCGCGCGGGCGTGCGGTCCGACATCCCGATCGTGTCCGGACCCGGTGGACGGCTCGTGATCGGCTGGAGCGACACCGACGAGGCCCGCCATCGACATGATCGGCGTCGCCGTCGACGACCAGCATCGCGTGATCGCGGCGTCCTACGGCCAGGATCTCCCCGCGATGCGGATCAAGGCGAACGGCACGCGGTACTTGCCGTCCTGAGGTCGGGCGCCGGACAGGCGAAGGGGCCGGCCCGC
Organism: Actinomycetota bacterium; assembly: GCA_046716145.1. Taxonomy (GTDB): domain Bacteria; phylum Actinomycetota; class UBA4738; order UBA4738; family HRBIN12; genus AC-51. Next base: position 3,881 of record JBKJXU010000182.1, on the reverse strand, counting down.
GGTGCCGGCCCCTTCCGTGGTGGTAACTCCCTCGGCTACCCGACCACGATTCGACAGGTAACCCATCGGCGGCGAGAGTCGCGCAACTTGAGAGCCGAGGTCAGGTGTCGTCGCGGACCGGTTCGCCGCCAGGACCGACGGCGTCGACCAACTGCTTGACGAACCCCTCGCCGTAGTTGGCCCAGCCCTCGCGCCCGTAGAACGCGATCGTGTCCTCACGCCAGGCGGCGGTGACGAGCGCCATCCGGAAGCACCCGCGCTTGCGTGCCAGTTCCTCAGCCCGTGACAGGAGGGCGCGGCCCACGCCGGCACCCCGGGCACTTCGGGTAACCACGATGTCGTTCACGCGTGCCTGCGGACGGTGATCACCCAGGCGTTGGTGATACTCGGTGTCGATCACACCCATGACCTCACCCGAGGTGACCTCGCATGCCACGAGCGTCACGTGCTCGATCTGACGGATGTGACCCGCGAACGCCATCTGATGCGTGGGGTCATCGGCGGTTCCGTCGGCGACCCCACGACCGAGTTCCACCAACAGGGCGGCGACGGCAGGCCAATCCTCGGGCCGGGCGAGCCGAACGGTGACGTCGGACATACCTCTTTATAGAGGACACACGCAGGGGGAGGCTCCGCACTTCGGACAACCGTCCGCGAAGCGGGCCATCGCGGCCTCCACGTCGACGTCCGTCAGGTTGGCGAGTGAAAGGAGCCACGCGAGCACGTCGGAGACCTCATGCTCAAGATTCGCGCGGTCGCCGGTGCGTAGCGCCCGGGCGAGTTCGCCGACCTCCTCGGTGAGCCACCGGAAGGTCGCGTCGACACCACGTCCCCGGTCCCGCTCGAGGTAGATCCGGGCGATCGTCGTCTGCATCCCCGCGAGGTCCATGGCAGCCGAGTGTAGGTGCTCCGTACGTTCGATCACGTTCGCACTACACGCCTGCCATTCACGGCATCTTCACGCCCTGGTCGCTCGATCGGGGTGTCCACGGGCACAACGCATCTGCTACGTTTCACCCCGGGTCCTGAGCCCATCCTGAAAGGGAGTCACGATCTGAGCGATCCATCGACCCACTCGTTCGACACCTCCTCGGACGTCCCGCCGGAAGTCCCTCAGCGGTTCAAGAGGTCGCTTCTCCGCGTCGCCGCGGACCTGGAGGGTTCGACGTCCGTGAGTGCCGCGGCGCGGGCCGTTGCCGACCTCGCGTTCAACCTGATCGACCGTGCCGTCGTCGTTCGCATCTCGATCGTCGAGGCGGGTCTGCTGCGCGAGATCGCGACGGCCGGGGACCGTCACATGGCATCGGACCGCGATGCGCCACGGGAGCTTGCGCTCGAATCGCATCGGACGGTCGAGACGCGGCTCGCCCGTCCAGCCGGTTACCGGTTGCTCGACATCCCGTTCGGCGAGGGCGCCGTTCCTCTGGGCGTGCTCGAGGTCGCTGCACCCTCCGAGGTCCTGCCCGACGTCAAGCCATTGCTCGCGTGGATCGGCTGGCAGATGGCGAAGACGATCGACCGTTTGGCGCATGAAGCCCAGATCATCGCCGCCAGGAAGCGCGAGGTTTCCAAGAGCTTCACACTGGGGCTCAAGGTCGCGACCGCGGTCGGTCGCGCGGGCGAGCGACGCAAGGCCTACCGAGAGATCGTGCGGGTCCTGGGCCGCGAGATGAAGTCGCCTGCGATCGCGTGGCGTGTCCACCCGAGGGAGGGCCGGCTCGAGGTCCTGGAGACCGCCGGTGTCTCGTGGCGTCCGAAGGAGGACCTGATGCTTCGGTGCTCGGTCATCTCGAGGGATTCCCGCGCGCGTCTGCTGCACGAGGTGCGGGAGTGCGCACGGTTCACGTTGCGCCTGCCGAAGGTCACGCTGGTCGACGCGGGTGACGTGGTGATCACTTTGGGGGGCGAGCACCCGGCGTTGGAGGGATCGGGGAAGTGGCTCCACGAGCTCCTGGCATCGGTGCCGGACCTGTCGGCCACCGTCACGCTCAGGGATGACCCCGCGACGAGCGAGCGCCGGTTGCTGGAGGGTCTCACGGATCGCGAGCGCGACATCTTGGCGCTGCTGGCGGCAGGTCTCGGCACCGACGCGATCGCGCAGACGCTGGTGATCAGCCCGAATACGGTCAAGACCCACGTGCAGAACATCCTGGGCAAGCTCGGTGTGAGCAGCCGCCTGGAGGCCGCCGCCATGGCATCACGGGCGGGCCTGGTCTCTTCGGTCGCCTCCTAGCCCACGGGGGTTCTCCCGGGAGAGATCCATTTCCACCACAGATACTCCTTTCGGAGTAGGCCACCGACCCGAGGGAACGTCACCCTTATGGGGTGAACTGGGGAAGAAGTCCAACCAGCGACGACCTTTGCGGGGTCGGTTGAGTAGCCGCTCCGCATCCGGATCGCACGGGGCCGTGTTCATCGCGGCCTTTCCCCATGTCTACGAAGACCTGCCTTTCATCGTTCATCCATCGGTAGCCACCCCCCGTGGCTCGACCAAGGAGTCTGTACATGTCTGATCGTTTTCGGGTTTCGCGCCGCAGTCGCTGGACGGCGATCGGTGTGGTAACGACCTCGCTGCTGTTGGTCGGGGCGTTGTTCGGTCAATCCTCGTCGGCGGCGCCGATCACGTTCATCGACGACGCTGGAGCGGACGACTTAACGGGTCAGAAGGATCTGAGCGGCCTCACGGTCGACTACGGGCTGCCCGGCGCGACTTCTATCGACATCGAGTGGGGATGGGACGACACCGCCACCTCGGGCAACAACACACGTGACGCATGTGCCCTGTTCGACACCGATAGCGACGGATTCGCCAACTACTCGTACTGCGTGATCGTCGCGACCGACGGAACCTACACGGACGTCCTTTGGATCTGCGGAGACGGCGCGGCCGACAAGTGCACGAACCCGCGCTCCGTGATCCCAGACACCGCGAACACGGATGTCTCCATCGTGATCGACAGCGATCCTTTCGGCTCCGCCGGTATCGCGGCGGACCCGGGGCACCAGGATGGCAATGATTGTGATGCGAACCCGGGCTGTAATGACGACGACACGGTTGCGGTCGTAGACCTTGCCCTGACTGACATCGGTGATCCAGCCGACGTCTTCCTCTTGAACGTCTGCAGCTACCCGTCGTCGGTTCCGGGCTCGGCCCCGTCCGACTGCGTGATCACACCCAACAGCGGGTTCCTCACCATCGTGAAAGTGGCGGACCCCGACGACTCGACAGAGTTCGTCTTCAACGTGGGAACCACGCCAACAGGCCAGGCCTCGACAGATGGAACGACGAGCTGGACGATCGTCGGTAGTGGCACGGTTCAGCAGATCCCGTTCGCACCGTCAACGACGAATGACCTCAACGAGGTTGTTCCCTCGGGCTGGGAGCTCGACTCGGCATCGTGCGTCCTGAACGACGCCACGCCTGCGTCTACAGGCACGGCCACGGGGACGGGTGTCAACAACTTCACGATCGCCTCGGGCCTGGAGACCGTCTACACCTTCAACGACTCGCTCGCCGAGGGAACGCTCACCATCGTGAAGACGGTGACGAACGACAACGGCGGCACGCTTGGCGTTTCGGACTTCCCGCTGTTCATGGATGCGAACTCGGTCACGAGTGGCCAGACCGTGACGTTCACGGGCGGAACCGCCGTCACCGTCAGTGAGACCCAGCAGACGGGCTACACGGCGTCGGCATGGGGTGGCGACTGCGCCAGTGACGGAACGGTCACCATCGTCGCGAACGTCGACAAGAGCTGCACGATCACCAACGACGATGACGCGCCGAAGCTGACGCTGAACAAGGTCGTCATCAACGACAACGGCGGGACCAGGCCCGAGTCGGACTGGACGCTGACCGCGACCGGCAACCCGGCCACCGT
>JBKJXU010000181.1:0-22839 GCA_046716145.1 Actinomycetota bacterium | reverse complement strand
GTGCCCGACCTCATCGCGATCTTGGGCTCGATCTTCTTCGTCGTCGGTGACGTCGACAAGTAGCCCTGGGAACGCCACCCCGGGTCGGCCGCATGGGCATCCCCGAGAACGACGTCATCGGCGAACTGCTGCTGCGCGCGGCGTCCGAGGAGACCGGCCACCGGCGCCTCGCGCTGGAACGTGCGGCGCACGAGGCGCCCCGTTGGCCCGAGGAAGCCTTCGCCCTCGCCGACACCGATCGCCCACTCACGGAGCTGAAGAGCGTCGGGCCGTGGGTCGCCGAGAAGATCGCCGGCTGGCTCGAGGATCCGCCGCCGGCCCCCGAGCCCGACGAGACCCGCCGCGGCTACCTGAGCTGGGCGAAGGTGCGGCGCGTCCTGGCGGACGATCCATGGTGGGAGACGACGCCGCACGCGGACCTGCAGGTGCACAGCACCGCGAGTGACGGGTCCCTGCCCCTGGACGAGATGGCGGAGGCAGCGCGCGCCCTGGGCCGGACCGCCATCGCGAGCACCGATCATTCGAAGAGCCTGAAGGTCGCGCGCGGCATGGACGAGGAACGCCTGCGTGAGCACGTCGCCCGGATCGACGCCGTGAACGCCACGTACGCGGAGCACGGTGTCGCTTTCCGCGTGGTGCGCTCCATCGAGATGGACATGTTCGACCAGGGCGAAGGCGACATGGATCCGGACGCGCTGGCCGGGCTCGACCTGGTTCTCGGCGCGTTCCACTCGAAACTCCGAACGCGCGAGGACGTGACCGAGCGGTACCTGGCCGCGCTGCGCAACCCGACCATCGACGTCCTGGCGCACCCGACGACGCGGATGTATGGACGCCGCGCCGGGCTCACCGCGGACTGGCCGCGTGTCTTCGACGAGGCGGCTCGTCTCGGCGTGGCGATCGAACTGGACGCCACGCCGCGCCGGCAGGATCTGAACGTGGAGCTGGCGCGCGTGGCCGTCACGGCCGGTGTCCGCTGGTTCTCGATGGGCAGCGACGCGCACGCGGCGGAGGAGCTGGGATCGCTGCCGATCGCGATGGCGACGGCTTCGCTCGCGGGCGTGCCGCGCGACCGCATCCTCAACTACCTCGCCGCCGAGGAGATCATCGCGTGGGCCGCGGAGCGTCGAGGCTGACGAGCGAGGATGATCGGGTGAGCTTCGGCCGGTATCCTCACCCGCATGGCGCTGCCCACCCAACACGATGATTTCCCCGCCTGGTACCAGGAGGTCGTGAAGCAGGCCGACCTGGCCGAGAACTCCCTGGCGCGCGGCACGATGGTGATCAAGCCGTACGGCTACGCGATCTGGGAGGCCATCCGCGATGCGCTCGACCTGCGTTTCAAGCAGACGGGACACGAGAACCTGTACTTCCCGATGTTCATACCCCAGCGGTTGCTGGAGCGCGAGAAGGAGCACGTGGAGGGGTTCGCGCCCGAGGTCGCGGTTGTCACCCATGCCGGCGGCGAGGAACTGGCCGAGCCGCTGATCGTGCGGCCAACGTCCGAGACGATCATCTGGGACGCCTACTCGCGCTGGATCCAGTCCTACCGCGACCTGCCGCTGCTCTACAACCAGTGGGCGAACGTCGTGCGATGGGAGATGCGTCCGCGCCTGTTCCTGCGGACCACCGAGTTCCTGTGGCAGGAGGGCCATACCGCGCACGAGACGCAGGAGGAAGCCTGGGAGGAGACGGTCCGCATGCTTGGCGTCTACCGCCAGGTCGCTGAAGACGTGATGGCCATCCCCGTGTTCCTGGGGCGCAAGACCGCGAGCGAGCGGTTCCCCGGCGCCGTGGAGACGCTCACGATCGAGGAGCTGATGCGCGACGGGAAGGCCCTGCAGGCCGGGACGTCGCACTACCTCGGCGAGAACTTCGCGCGCGCCTACGGTGTCACCTATCTGGGACGCGACGGTGAGGAGCATTTCGCGCAGGCCACGTCCTGGGGCGCCTCCACCAGGCTCGTCGGCGGGCTGATCATGGCCCACGGCGACGACAAGGGACTCCGGCTGCCGCCGCGGATCGCGCCGGTGCAGGTCGTCATCGTGCCGATCTACCGTAACGACGACGAGGCTTCGCGCGTGCTGGAGGTCGCGGACCGGTTCGCCGCGGAGTGGCGCGAGCGCGGCCTGCGGGTGAAGGTGGATACGCGCGATGACCTGCGTCCCGGGTTCAAGTTCGCCGACCACGAGTTGCGCGGCGTCCCCGTGCGTGTCGAAGTGGGCCCGCGCGACCTCGATGCGTCACAGGTGACGGTTGTCCGGCGTGACACGGGGGAGAAGTCTCCCGTCGCGCTCGACGCCGCTGCCGATGCGCTGGTGGGCTTGATGGACACGATCCAGCGGGCGCTGTTCGACGACGCGCTCGCGTTCCGCGAGGCGAACACACGGACCGTCGGTTCCTATGACGAGCTGCGCGAGTCGGTCGCAGCCGGCGGGTTCTCGGTCGGGGGATGGTGCGGCTCGGAGGACTGCGAAGCGAAGGTCAAGGCGGAGACGAAGGCGACCATCCGGTTCATCCCGGTGGAGCGGGAGGATCCGGGCGCCGCGTGCGCCGTCTGCGGCGAGGCAGGGCTCGAGCTCGCGACCTGGGCGACCGCGTACTGAGGGCTACGTCTGCCGGTTGTACCAAGTCCCCCCGGGGCCTGTGTAGGAGTCCCCTTCTCCCCAGATAGCGATGGTCTGCCCCGTGTTGGTGATCGCGATCTCTCCGTAGTCGCCGTAGGGCTCCCGGAACCCCGCCGCGGTCTTGTAGGCCGTGCCGCTCGTGGCGTCGCTGATCTTGACGGGCGCCGACCACGTTGCGCCACCGTTGGATGACGAGCGGTACCACACGTTCCACGCGTCGGGTCCGCCGTCGGCCTGCATGTAGAAGGCCCGCACATCCCCGCCCGTGCGTGACTCGACGGCCGGGAAGGTGCTGTTGACGCCGCTCGTCGAGAGCGCGATCTCGTTGGTCCACGTCGCCCCGCCGTCGCTGGACGTGCGCGACCAGACGGTCTGTGGTCCGCCCGCCGTGAGCGCGCCATCGTGCAGCATCACCAGGTTGCCGCTCGCATCCGCCGCGAGGACCGAGTGCCCGAGGTAGTAGTCGGACGAGCAGCCTGCAGCGACGCAGGGCTCCCCGATGGGGAACGAGTCGACGACCACGTTCGACCACGATGCACCCGCGTTCGTCGAGCGGATCGCGTGATATTGCACGACACCCTCGGGTGCTGAGCCCGGCCCCGTATAGGAGATGCTCGCCTGCGAGAACACGACGGTGCCGTTGGGTAGCACGTCCCCGTCGAAGGCGAAGTAGTAGCGGGTCGAGTCCACGACTTTCGTCTGGGTCCACGTCACGCCGGCGTTCGTCGAGCGAGCGATGTATGCGTCGCCGCCGGAAGGGCCGTTGTAAGCGATGTAGACGTTCTGGCCGTTGTCGCTCATCGCGAGGATCGGCTTGTCGGTCCAGCTGACCTTGCCGTAGACCTTCACGGGCGCGGACCACGTGGCGCCGTGGTCGGTCGACTTCGAGAACTTCGTGTCGTAGCCGTCCATCCAGGACGCGTACACGTGACCGGTACCCGGAACGACCTCGATCAGTGGGTCGGCTTGGCTCTGTACCCTCCGACACTCACAGATGAAGCGGTCCGGACCCCACGTCGCCCCGCCGTCGCTCGAGACCTTGAGCATCATGTAGGGCAAGGGACACTGGCTCCCGCACGCGGTCGGTCCCGTGAAGCGGGTGACCAACATGTACACCCACGGGCCGTTGGGATCCGCCGCGATCGCGGGCTCCCAATCATCGGCGCTCGGGTGGATCAAGGTCTCGCCGCTCCAGCCGGCAGCCGCGGCCGTGACGATGGGCTCGGTCTGGCCGAGCGTCCCGTCTTCCCTGGCCGCAGCCGCGGCGTCCAGCCGGCGTTCGGTCAGGAGGGCCTGCTCGAGCCGCTCGGCACGAGCGCGCCCCACGCCAGGCGCTGACTCCCTCGTCGCGGCGAACAGGATGGTCGCCCCCAGGAGGGCGAGTGCAACGACGGCCGGTGCCGTCGAGCGCGCGATGCGAAGCATGGGAACGCCTCCTCCGGATCTCGGTCACTCCGACGGGCGGATCCTACCCCCGTGGATGCGTGGAACGCGAACCGCCTAGCATCGCCACCGTGGTCGGCCCCGATCGAGGCGGCGTCGTGCGGACCGCGGCGCTCGTGCTGGTCGCCGCGGTCTTCGTGGCGCCTCTCGTGCTGCTGCTCCTGGGTTCGTTCCGCCCCGTCGGTTTGCCGCCTCCGCGGGCTGGGGAGCTCCTGAGCGGACCCTGGTCGCTCGGCAGCTACCGCCGGCTGTTCGAGATCGTGCCTCTGGCGGCCCCCGCGCTGAACTCGCTGCTGGTGGCGGCGATCACGGTCCCGATCGGGCTGCTCGTCGCCTCCTGGGCGGGGTTCGCCGCAGCGAGGCTGCCGTCGCGTCAGGGAGCTTTCCTCGCCGCGTCAGCGGTGATCGTCCTGCTCATCCCCGTGACGTCGTTGTTCGTCGGGCGCCTCACGATCTTCCGGACCGCCGGTCTGACCGACACGTTGATCCCGCTGATGGCGACCGCGTTGATCGGCGTGTCACCTGCGTTCGTCCTCGTGTTCGCGTGGAGCTACCGCCGCCTCCCTTCGGAGCTGTTCGACATCGCATCCGAGTTCGGGCTGTCGCCACTGGGGATGTGGTGGCGCGTGGCGCTGCCGCTCACGCGTGGGGTGACCGCCGCGGTGGCCGCGGTCGCGTTCGTGCTGACGTGGAACGACTACCTCGGTCCGTTGATCTACGTGAGCGATCAACGCCGCGCCACCCTGCCGCTGGCCGTGGGGACGCTCGCGGCGTTGGACGGCCCGCGGCAGCCGATCATGCTGGCCGGTGCGGCGATCGTGATCGTGCCGGCGCTGGTGGTCGCGCTCGTGGTGATGAGGCGCGTCTCGCAGGTCGCCGAGGGACGCCCGTGAGACGCCTGCTCGTGATGCTCGCTGTCGTGACGTCGATCGCTGCGGCGTGCGTCGGTGCCGGCGATGGGGCCACCGGGCAGCCGGTGATCCGTGTGATGGTGGCCGGAGACCCGGAGGAACTCCTCGCCTATCGTGCTGTCGCCGAGGCGTATGCGGCCGGCGGGGGCGGGCCTGTGGAGCTGCTCGAGATCGAGGACCGCGACAAGTTGATCAGCCGGCTCTCGACCGCGATCGCGGCGGGGAACCCCCCGGACCTGTTCCTGCTCAACTACCGCTACTACGGGCAGTTCTGGGAGGCGGGCGCGCTCGCCTCGATGCAGGGACGCCTCGCCTCCTCGGACGTCCTCGATGCCGACGCCTTCTTCCCGTCGACGATGGAGGCATTCCGCGACGACGGCGAGCAGGCGTGCCTGCCGCAGAACGCCGCGTCGCTCGTCCTGTACTACAACGCCGGTCTGTTCGCGGACGCAGGGATCGATACGCCGCCGGACGATTGGACCTGGGACGACATGGTGGCCGCCGCGCGAACGCTGACCACCGATGTCGACGGTGACGGCACCGTCGATGTCTACGGCCTCGGGGTGGAGCCCGAGGTCATCCGCGTGGCGCCGTTCATCTGGTCCGGCGGCGGCGAGGTCGTCAACGACGACGACGATCCGCGTTGGCTCGCGATGGACTCCGTGAAGGCGGCTGTAGCGCTGCAGGCGTTCCTCGACCTCCGCCAGACCCACGGCGTGGTTCCCACGGATGAGGAAGCCGAGTCCGAAGACCTGGAGACCCGGTTCCTGCGAGGCGGGCTGGCCATGCTCATGGAGTCGCGCAAGGTGGTGCCGACGTTCCGCACGATCGAGAGTTTCGACTGGGACGTCGCGGCGCTGCCCCGGTTCGGTGCGGAGCCGGTCAGCATCTTGCACTCCGATGCGTACTGCATGCCCGTGGCCGCGGCACACCCGGAGGGGGCGTGGCGGTTCCTGGAGTTCGCGCTCGGCCCTGAAGGGCAGGCGATCACCGCCCGGGCTGGCCGGACGGTCCCTTCGTTGATATCCGTCGCCTCGTCGGAGGCGTTCCTCACCCCCGGGGCCGAGCCGTCGAACTCGCAGGTGTTCCTCGATCAGCTCGCTTCGGTGCGTTCGGTGCCGAACATCGCGCGCTGGCCCGAGATCGAGGACGCCGTGAACGCGCTGCTCGAGGAGGCGTTCTACGAGCCCGCGATCGCACCCGAAACGCCGGAACTCATCGCGGCCATGCAGCTCGCAACCGACCCCTTGTTCCCGGGAGGCTGAGCGGTGGGGAACGAGCGCCGAGCGCTGTGGTTGATGGCCTCTCCTTTCCTCGCCGGTCTCGCGGTGCTCGTCGCCGGCCCGGCGCTGTGGACCGCGGCGATGGCGTTCACCGACGCGAACCTCGTCCGTGCGCCGTCGTTCGTCGGTCTCGGGAACTTCCGCGAACTGCTCGAAGACCCGATGTTCCGGCTGGCACTTCGCAACTCCGTGATGTTCGCGGCGCTCGCGGTGCCGCTGCGCCTCGTGCTGGCCCTGGGGGTCGCGCTGCTCCTCGCGCGCCCCACGCGAGGCTCACGCGCGGCGAGGGCCGCCGTCGTCCTGCCGGCGGTGGTGCCCGACGTGGCGCTGGCGCTCGCGTTCACGTGGCTGTTCAACCCGTTGTACGGCCCGCTCAACGCGGCGCTCGGCGGGCTCGGCGTGCCGACGCCCGCATGGCTCACCGAGGCGACGCCGGCACGGTGGGCCGTCATCCTGATGAGCCTGTTCGTCATCGGAGAGGGCGTGCTCATCGCGATCGCCGCGCGCCGGCAGATCCCCGACGAACTGGGCGAGATGGCGGCCGAGCAGGGGGCGGGCCGGATCGGCACGTTCGTGCGGGTGACGATGCCGCTCATGGCGCCGGTCCTGCTGCTGCTGGCGGTTCGCGACACGGCCCTCAGCCTGCAGTCCTCCTTCGTTCCGGCGCTGATCGTGACCGGCGGTGGCCCGCCTCCGGGCGCTACGACCTATCTCTCGCTGTTCGTCTATCGGGAGGGGTTCGAGTACCTGCGTTACGGCTACGCGTCGGCGGCCACCTTGGCGATGTTCGCGGTCGCGGCGTCGGCGGTCTGGCTCGAGTACCGCGTGGTCTCACGGTGGGTGTCGAGTCGCTCCGGGTGGTCGACCTGAGCTACCGTCCGATGTTGAACCACACGCCGCCGGGCCCGGCGTAGGAGAACGCCTCGCCCCACGTCGCGAGCGTGTCGCCGGTGCTGGTGATCGCGATCTCGCCGTAGTCGCCGTAGATCTCCTCGAAGCCGTCGGGGTGCTTGTAGGCGGCGCCGGAGTTCTTGTCGGAGATGTCTACCGGCGCGGACCACGTGCGTCCGCCGTCGCGCGAGCGCACGTACATCGCGTCCCAGCGGTCGGCGAGCCCGCCGTCGGTGGTCTGCATCCAGACCAGACGGATGTCGCCGTCCCCCTTGGCTTCCACCGTGGGCGAGCTGGCGTGCTGCGCGGGGTCGGAGAGCCGGATCGGATCGGACCAGTGACGCCCGCCGTCGGTCGAGGTCACGACGTAGACGCGTTGACGGCCGTGGTCCGTGGTGGCGCCGTCGTAGGTGTAGACGAGCCGGTCCTGCGCGTCCGCGCTCACGCCCGAATGCCCGATGTAGTAATCGGCGCGGCAATCCGCGCACGGCTGGCTCGGACGGACCGAGGCCACGCGCTTGACCAGCCACGTGGTGCCGCGGTCGCGGCTGATGAACGCGTGTTGGCGGACGATGCCCTCGACCGCGTCGCCGTTGGCGTAGGTCAAGCTGCTCTCGCTGATCACGACGGTGCCGTCGCGCAGGACCACGGCGTCGTAGGCGTAGAAGTAGCGGTCGTTGTTCCGGATCTTGATCTGCGACCAGGTCGCCCCCGCGTCGTGGGACTGCGCCACCCACGGGTCGCCCCCGTTGGGTCCGTTCCACGACACGTAGACGTGCCGGCCGTTCGTGCTCGTCGCCATCACCGGCTTGTCGGTCCAGGACACGCTCCCGTAGGTGGGAACGGGGTCGGTCCAGGTCTGCCCATGGTCCTCGGACTTGATGAACATGACGTTGAAACCATTCATGTAGATGGCGTGGACCTCGCCGGTGGAAGGGACGACTTCGACGATGGGGTCGTACTGGCCCGACCCCTTGCACGGGCAGAGCGGCCGCCCTCGCGACCAGGTCTGCCCGCCGTCATCGGAGATCTCGAGCGCGATCCACGGGGTCGGGCAGTTCCCCGCGCAGGCCTTGCCCGCGCCGTAGCGTGTGGACAGCAGGTAGACCCACGGCGCCTTCGGGTCCGCGGCGACGGCCGGCTCCCAGTCGTTGTCGTCGGCGTCCATGACGCGTTGTCCCGTCCACCCCGTCGCGGCCCGTCCGCGGGCCTCCTGGCGGGTGGCTAAGTCGCCGCTCGCGATCGCGGCGGCGAGCGCCTCCTCGCGCTGCTCGGTGGCCTCCGCCTGCTCCAGCAACTCTTCAGAGCCGCCCCTGGCGCCGTCGCCGGGCAGCTCTGTCCCTGGAGGTCCCGCTGCGCCGATCCGCACCGGTCCCCGGCCGGGGTCGCGCAGCATGACGACCGCGACGGCGGCGGCGATCGCGAGTGCGAGCAGCGTGGCGAGTGTCTGGCGCACGGTGGCGTCCTCGGGGGTCGGGGGTTCGACGGTACGCGATCGGACGTATCGGGGTCAAGGAGCGCCCGCGTCCCGCAGCCACGGCGGCTCGGGCAGACCGGGGGTGGCGAGGAGGAGCCAGCGGAACCGTCCGAGCCCGGCGGGGTCACCGAGCAGGCTCGCGCGGCTCTTGTCCGACCAGGTCTTCACCGCGGCCACGCCCTGACCGGCGTTCAGGAGCGTGCGTTGGGTCTCGAGCTGTTGCTCGAACCACGTGTCGAACCCGAGAGCGAGCAGTGCCTCGCGTTGGGTGACGGTGGGGAAGGCCACCAGGCCGCGGCGCTCCGCGTGTTCGCTCACGAGACCGAAGTCCACGCCTGCGGTGATGTCGGTCCGCCCGGGCGCCATGAGCAGGTCCTCGACGACGTGGTGGTCCGCGTACCCGTGTACGGGTCCGCCCGCACCGTCGTCGGTGCCGTAGTCGATGAACAACGCGTAGGCGCGGCTCTCGCCGATCGTTCCGGCGATCGTGTCGATGAAGGCCAAGGCCCCCGTCGGGACCACCTCGACGCCGTCGCGCGCGAGCGCCGCCAGACCCGCGTCGGTCCCGATCGAGACCTGTTCGAGGTCGCCACCGGCGTTCACCCCGATCCCGATCTCTTCGCCGTCGCGGAGGAGGCGGAACGGGAGGTTGTCGAGCAGTTCGTTCGCGATGAGGAGGTCGAACGGTGCGTCGAGTTCGGCACCGACCACGTCCAGGCCGGGGATCTCGTGCAACGCCTGCCGGGCGCCGGGGCTGACGTCGAGGGCCGTGTAGGCGAGCGGGATGTCGGCGAGCTCGTCGAGCAGGCCACGCGCCAGGGTCCCGTCGCCCGCGCCCATCTCGACGATCCGCACCGGGTCGGGGGCGCCCAGCGCGCCGTGGAGTTGACGCAGGGCCCGGGCCAGGAGCGTTGCGAAGACGGGATGCACGTGCGGCGCGGTGACGAAGTCGCCGCCGGCGCCGATCGGCGGGTGGTCGTAGTACCCGCCTTCGCCGTACAGCGCGAGTTCCATGCAGCGTGCGAACGTGATGGGCCCGGTCGCGGCGATCTCGTCGATGATGCGGTCACGCATGTCGGGGCTCACGTGCGCAGTATGCGGGCCCGCCGGCCGGGTTCCGGTGGTGGTCTGGGAGGATGACCGGATGGACGAGCGCCCTATCCGGCGCGCCGCCTCGGTGCTCTGCGGTCGCGATGGGACCGACGGCCTGGAGGTCCTCGTCGTCGAACGCGGCGCCGACAGCCGCTTCCTGGCCGGCTACGTGGCGTTCCCCGGCGGCGCGGTCGATCGCGACGACGAGGTCCTCGGGTCGCGGTGGTTCGGCGACGGCGGCCAAGCCCACCGAGCGGCCGCGATCCGCGAGCTCGCAGAAGAGACAGGGCTGGCGCTCACGTCGACGGGCGGTGTCCCGGCGCCGGCGGCTGACCACCTCGGGCCCGTGCATGCGTCGCCGCCGGCGCCGGGGGACCTGCCGGAGATCTGTCACTGGGTCGCACCGCCCGACACCCCTGTGCGCTTCGACGCGCGGTACTTCGGGGCCTCGCTGGACGGCTCCCTCGACCCGGTCCCCGACGGTGGAGAGACGGCGGCGGCGTGGTGGACCACGCCCGGAGCCCTCCTGGAAGCGTGGGCGGTGGGGGACGCCAGGCTCTACTGGCCGACGTATCTGACCGTGCTGCACGTGGCGGGGTGCGGCACGCTCGCCGACCTCTTGGGGTTGCGGTTCGAGACCCGCGATCCGACACCGGAGGAGTACGCCACCCTGCCCCGTTCGGTGATGGAGGAGCGGTGATCCGGATCGAGCGTGTGCTGGCGCCCAACCCCGGCGTGTACACGCTGGAGGGTACGAACACGTGGATCGTCGGTGCGGGGCTGTGCACGGTGATCGACCCGGGGCCTGCTGATGAGAGCCATCTGCGCGAGGTCGCCCGGACGGCGGGGGAGGTCGCCTACGTCCTCGTCACGCACGATCACGAGGATCACGCCGAGGGTGCGGCGGCCTTCGCGGCGATGGTCGGGGCGCCGCTGCATGGAGCACGCGTGCGGGGAGCGGAGCCGCTGGCCGACGGTGCCATCTTCGCCGCCGGGGGCGCCAGGCTGCGGGCGGTCGCCACGCCGGGGCACAGCGCGGATCACGTCGCCTTCTACGAACCGGCGGCAGGTGCCCTGTTGACCGGGGACGCGGTGCTCGGGCGCGGCACGAGCTTCATCGACCCGCCCGACGGCGATCTCGCGGTCTACCTCGGGTCGCTGGACACCATGGAGGCGCTCGGCGCACGCACGATCTACCCGGGGCACGGCCCCGTCGTCGTGGACGCCGCATCGAAGCTCGGGGGGTACCGCGCGCACCGCGCCGAGCGCGAGCAGCAGGTCCTCGCCGGCCTCGAGGCGGGTGAGCAGGCCGTGGCGGACCTGGTGGACACGATCTACGCGGCCTATCCGGCGGAGGTGAAGCCGCTCGCCGCCCGCTCGGTGACGGCGCACCTGCTCAAGCTCGAGGCCGACGGGCGTGTCGAGCGCCACGGGCACGGAGCCGCGCAGCGGTGGGCGCTGGCCACACCGAAGGCGTGCGCCCGGTGCGGCCGGGCCATGACGGGTGCGGGCACGTATTGCCGGCGGTGCTTGGTGACCATGTTGCAGGGCGCCGGTGCCGCCGAAGCCTCAGTCCTCGACCAGCCGTAACTGCTGGCGCACCACGTAGCGGCCCCGGCGTTCCATCTCCAGGCGTCCGTCGCGCAGGAGCCGGCGTACCGCCCGGTTCGCGGTCTCTCGCGAGGTCGCGGCCAGCCCCGCCAGGTCGTCCTGCGTGATCAGCAGCGGTATGCGCACGCCTCCGGGTGCGGGCCGGCCCATCCGAGCCGCGAGATCGAGCAGCCGGCGCTCGACGCGCTCGGCCGCCCTCGCACGGGCGAGCTCGAGCGCGCGCAGGACGTCGCGGCGATGCCTTGCGGCGAGCGCGGCCTCGGCGTCGTGCCCCCGCACGCCCCGAAGGCGGACCGGTGATGCGGCCCGGATCTCGCAGGGCGCCTCTTCGCCCTCCGGCATGCCGACGGCATCGCCGGGGCCCAGGACGTCCAGCACGAGCCGCCGCCCGTCCGTGGCGACGACGCTCGCCCACAGGAACCCTGCTTCGACGACCGACACGCCTGCGCCGGGCGCACCCTGGAGCGCGGCCACCTTGCCGGGCCGCACGATCGTGAGGGGGAGCGGTTCGAGGACGCCCACCGGGCGTTGGACCATCGGCACCACCCCAGGTCCGGCAGGCTACGCCCAGGCACCGACACGGACACGGCCTCCGGACGTTCGGCTACCCTTGGGCGCGATCGACCAGGGAGGACCCGTGGCCAAGACCAAGCTCGAGGACGTGCTCGCGCTCGTGACCGTGTTCCGCGGGCTCTCGCGCAAGCAGCTCAAGGCGCTCGCCGGGCATTGCGAGGTCGCGGACTTCATGGCCGATCATGCGATCGTCCGCAAGGGCGACGCGGGTGATGCGTTCTACGTCGTGCTCACCGGCCAGGCGAAGGTGATGTCCGGCAAGCGGTTCCTCGCACGCCTCCTGCCCGGGGACCACTTCGGTGAGATCGCCGTGATCGACGGCGGCGTCCGCACGGCCTCGGTGATCAGCGAGACGCCGATGACGCTCGCGATCTTGAGCAAGAAGGACTTCCGCATCGCGATGCGCGAAGACCCCGAGCTGGCGTATCACATGATGAAGGAGCTGGCGAAGATGTTCCGTCGCGTCGACGCCAACCTGGCCGAGTAGGTCCGGTGCAGGCCCTCTTCTCCGATCCCGAAGACCAGGAGCACCGCGTCCTCGTGACCGCCCGGTGGAACGGCGACACCGTCGATGTCAGCGCCGAGGATGACGAACGGCTCGCCGGCGTCATCAGGGCCTTCCGGCCGAGCCCGGTGATCACCGATGACGCCTCGCATCGCCGTCAGGGGACGAGCGGAGCGGTGCAGATCGCACCCGGCACCCTGACGTGGTTCCGCGCCGTGGCGCTGGAGCGCGCTCCGGCCGAGACCGGTCTGGCGGTCCGGCTGGTCCCCGGCCTCACCGAGGGCGGGTTCGACCCCGCCGCCGGCCACCGCCCGTTCGCCGAGCAGATGGAGCGGCTGGACGAGACGGTTCGCGACCGCGGCTAGGCCCGCTGCGCCGCCACCCAGGCTGTGCCCTCCGCGCAGAACCCCCGGAAATCGCAGTAGCCGCAGGCAGGTCCCGGCGTCGGTGCGAACTCGCCGGCCTCGATCCCGCAGACCTGCACCGCGATCCGCGAGCGGACCTCGGCGGGGTCACCCATCGGCACCGAGACGATCTCGTCGCGGTCCAGGTAGCAGTACGTGAGCGTCAGATCCTCCGGCCGCTTGCCCCAGATCTCGGTGCACGCCAAGCCGTAGACCTCGAGTTGCAGAGGGTCGGCGACGCTACGGCCGGTCTTCCAGTCCACCACGTCCCACGGTCCGTCCACGTCGCCGTAGATCGCGTCGATCCGCCCCCGCACGGCGAACCCCTCGATCCGCAGCAGGAACTCGCGTTCGGCGAACAAGGGCGTCCTGTCGGCGTACGGCGAGTCCAGGAACGCCTGCCGTAGCCGGTCCATGCGGCCGGGGTCACCGGCGAGTTCCTCATACGTCAGGTCGACCGGTGCGTCTGCCTCGAGCAGCATCCCCTGACCCGCGGCCCGCCGCTCGATCCATGCGTGGATCTCGGTGCCGATCCGGGCTCCCGCTCCACGGAAACGAGGCAGGGGCCGGACAACGCTCCAGTAGAAGCGCTTCGGGCACTTCGCGTGATCCATGAGGCTGCTGGCCGAGAGCGACCGCGGCGCCTGCGGAGCGTGGGGCCCCTCGTCGGCCGCTTCGCGCTCGCGCAGGTGCGCGGCCAGCGACCGCCGGTCGGCGGCCAGATCCACGAACGCGGCCCGGTCCTCGGGCGCCAGGGCCTCGATCAGCGACGGCTGCACCGCGCCCTCGAGCGCCGCGCGGCGCCACCCCTGCGGGAACACGTCATCGGTGTCCTGGGGCCGGGCGGGGCCCGGCCAGTCGCGCACGAACCGTTCCCGCAGACCGAGCATCGTGTTCTGGGCCTCCGGCCCGGCCGGCCCGGGGTCGACCACCGCCAAGCCCGAGTCCTCACCCCAGGCCAGGAGTTCGTCCATGAACAGGCTCGGCTTCTTCGGCCACTGGTTGTCGAAGTACCAGAACGCGCCGCTCACGTAGAGCGACCGGCGTGCGCGGGTGAGCGCCACGTAGGCGGTCCGGCGCTCCTCGAAGATCTCCTGTTCCTTGAGCGCCGCCTTGAAGCTGCTCAGGTTGCCGTCGTAGCGCGGCAGGATGTCGTGATCCCCGCGCAGCTCGAAGTCGAGTGACTTGCCGCGCTCGGCCGGGTTCTGCGGGATGTTGGGGTTGGGCAGGATGGTGTGCGCGAACCCGGGCACGCAGACGTGGTCGAACTCGAGGCCCTTGGCGACGTGGATCGTCATGACCTTCACGGAGTCCTCCGCCGAGGGCTGCACCGGCGCCCACTCCTGGCGGTCGAGGGCCTCGACGGCGTCCACGTAGTCCAGGAACGCGCGCAAGGTGAGCTCCCCCTCCACCGGCTCGAAGGCGTGAACCTGGTCGAGCAGCGCGGCCAGGTTGCGCCGCGCCGAGGAGCCGCGGTTGCGGTCGGGGTCGGCGTCCAGTTCATCCAGGATGCCGATCCGATCGATGATCTCGCCCAGGAGATCCCCGACGGGGCGGCGGGCCTCGATACGTAGCTCGCCCAGCTCGGCGCGGAAGCCTTCGAGCCGTTCGCGCGCCTGGTCGGAAAGCCCCTCGACCTCGTCCAAGCGCTCGAGCGCCTCGGCAAGCAGGAAGGGCTCGGCCTCGGCGTCGTCCTCGCTCAGTTGGTACTCCTCCTGCAGGCGCTTGGACTCCACCGAAGCCGACCGCGCAACGCGGGCGATGTCCTTGAACCCGATCCGGTAGCGCGGTCCGAGCAGGATCTTCGCCAGCGCCACCGAGGCCTGCGGGTCGAGCACCGCTCGCGCATACGCCAACACTTCGACCACCTCGGGCTGGCGCAGCAGGCCGGCGAGCCCCACGATCTCCACCGGCACGTCGTGCTCCTCGAACGCCCGGCGCAGCAGCGCCGTCAGGCTGCTCCGCCGGCAGAGCACCGCGATCTCTGACCACGGCGAGCCGTCGGCGTGCAGTGCGACGGCACGCTCGGCGATCGCGGTGGCCTCGGTCCACTCGTCTTGGACCCGGCGCACGATGACCTCGCCGTCGCCGTTCGCGGGATGGGGCCGCAGGTGCTTGTCTTCGTCGGGCCGCTGCGCCTCGGGGATCGGCGCGATGACGGTGTCGGCGGCCGCCAGGATCCGCGCTCCCGAGCGGAAGTTCGTGTACAGCGGCAGGCGCGCCGCGGGGGAGCCGTCGGTCTTCGTGAACTCCTGCGGGAAATGCAGCAGGTTGTAGAGCGAGGCGCCGCGCCACGCGTAGATGTTCTGATCCGGGTCGCCCACCGCGGTCACGGGGTGTCCGTCGCCGAACACCGCGTGCATCAGGTGCGCCTGCGCAACGTTGGTGTCCTGGTACTCGTCCAGGAGCACCGCGGAGAACCGAGCGCGGTGATCGGCCACAACGTCGGGGTGACGACCGACCACGTCGATCGCACGGTCGATCTGGTCACCGAAGTCGATCACGTTGAGCTCGCGCTTGAGCCGCCGGTACCGCGAGGCCGCCTCCACCAGCTCCATGCGCTCCAGCGCGGCTCCGTACGCCTTGTCGGAGCGATGCTCTTTCAGCAGTTCCAGCCGGGCCGCGATCCACGCCTGCGCCTGCTCCGGGTCGACGCGGTGATCCTGCATCTGGCCGTCGAGCTCGAGGATCTTCCCGACGAGGCTCGGCTGCCACGTGGCCGAGGCCGCCTCGAACGTCATCTCATCTAGGACACGGCCCGCCAGCTCCACGCGCTGGGCTTCGCTCAGCACGCGCGAGCCGGGTTCGTAGCCCGCGAGCACGCCGTAGCGATCCAGCAGCAGGGCCGCGAAGCCGTGGTAGTTCACGATCTCCGGCTCCTCGCCCTCGGGGAGCTCGAGCGTCGCGAGCGCGCGGCGCACGCGCAGCCGGAGGTTCTCGGTGGCCTTGTTCGTGAAGGTGAGGCACAGCACGTTGGCCGGCATCACGCCGGGCGCATCGATCCGGCCGGTGGCCGCGAGCGCCAGGTAGACGACGCGCGCGGCCATCACGCTCGTCTTGCCCGAACCGGCGCCGGCCACGAGCACGCACGGCTCCAGCGGCCACGAGATGGCGGTCCACTGCTCCTCGGTGGGCTCCGCGCCCATCGCCTCGACGATCTCCTTGGGTACGTTCACGAGGCGGTCTCCGCGATGGGGAAGAGGTCCTGACCCTGGGGGAACAACGGACAGAGCGTCTTGAAGTCGCACCAGTGGCAGTCGGCGGCTGGGTTGGGCCGGTAGATCTCCTCGGCGATGAGGCGCTCCTTCTCCGCGATGAGTTCCGCGAGCACCGAACGCACCGCGGTTTGGTAGGCCTCGGCCTTGCCCTGCGTCACGGTCCACGCCTTGAGGACGGTCTCGTCGGGGTGGCGCCATCCGCCTTTGACGTAAGCGAGTTCCACGGCACGCACGGGCCGGAACTCGGCCAGGTCTTCGCACTCCTGCACGGCCAGGTAGTAGATGCCGAGCTGCAGGCTCTCCTCGGCTTTCGGCGCGTTGTCGGCGCTGCCCGTCTTGAAGTCGGTGATCCGGGTGCCCCCGCCGGCCATCGCACCGATCCGGTCGATCACCCCGACGATCGTGGCGCCCTCGAACTCGAAGGAGAAGAACTTCTCCACGGCCAGCGAGGTGCCTTCGCCATGCGATCGCCACCAGTTGGGCAGCATGCGTTCCTCCACCAGACGGCGGAACGCCACCGACACCGCCTTCGAGGGGAACTCGCGCTCGCGCCACCGATCGGCCACGGCGCCGAGCAGTTCCGCCTTCGTCTTGCCCAAACGTGGGGGGTCGGACTCGCAGTCCTCGATGATCCCGTGCACCAGCTTGCCGACCCATGCGTGGTAGCCGGCCATCCGGCCCAGGCCGAGCTCGTCGCCCAGGACGTGCTGCAGTTCGCAGTTCTCAAGGTTCGAAAGACGCGAGAACGACAACCGCAGCGTCTCGTGCAGCGGCCGGCCGGTCTCGGTCCACTCGCGCTGGAACCACCAGCGGGCGGGGTCGACGCCTAGGGCGTGCAAGCCCTCCAGCGCGGCCAGGCGGCGCCACGCCTCCTGACCGGGGTCGGCCAGTTGCCGGCGCCAGAGCGCCGCGGCCTCGCGCGTGCCGACGGGCTCGTCGATGCCCGCACCGGGCACGGGTGCCCACGCGACGCCCGCCTCGTCTGCGAACCGGGAGCGCCGGCTCAGCTCATCGGGGTGGTCGTCGGCGGCCGTCAAGACCACGCGCGAGCGCGCACGACCCAGCACCATCCGGAAGAGGCGCCGCTCGTCCTCGAGGCGTTCGCGCAGCCGCTCGGAGCGCGAGGTGATCCCCTCCAACACCGAGAGATCGAACATCGGCTCCGGTCGCGAGAGCGACGGGAAGTTGCCTTCGATCGCGCCCGAGACGATGACGGTGTCGAACTCGAGGCCGGCGGCGCCGTGGGCGGTCAGCACCTGCACGGCGTCGGCGCCGCCGGCCGCTAGCGCCGCCCACCCGGGACCGTGCTCGCCGGCGTCGAGCGCGCTCAGGAAGCCCGCCGTGCTCGCATCCCCGCCGTCGGCCGCCTCGCTGACCAGGTCGGAGAACGCGACCACGGTGTCGAGACCGCTCCCGCCACCGGCGACGAGCCGCGCCGAACAGGGGAGCTCCTCCCAGAGCGTCTTGAAGGCCTCTTGCACGGCGGTGGCGGCCCAGAGTTCCGCTTTGACCAAGGTCCGGCGGGCCCGTTCGACGGCGTCGGCTTCATCCGGCGCGAGGCCGTCGGTCCGCTCCAGGGCGGCTGCGGCGGCGCGCGGCCGCTCGCCCGTGCTCTTCGCCACCCTGATCAGGCCGCGCGCCGCCGCCGGCGAGAGCCCCACCACGTCGGACGTGAGCAACGGTTCGATCAACTCCTCGCGACGTGCGGGGTCGGCCACCAGCCAGCGGAGCGCGAGCACGTAGGGATAGGTAGAGGCCTCGGCCGTGAGCGAGAGACCGCGCTCGGGGACCGCGCGCGGGATCCGCGCGTCGTCCAGGGCGCGGAGCAGGTTCCCCAGGTGCGAGCCCTGCCGCCGCACGATGACGGCCATGTCGCCCCACGCCACGCCTTCCCCCACGTGTCGCCGGCGGAGTTCGCGCGCGATCGCCGCGTGTTCCTCGGAGGTGTGCGGCGCCACCCAGGCCGCGGCGGCCGGCGGCTGCGGCGCACGGTGCGGGGTACCGAGCGCGATCGTCGTCGCCTCCGGGAACGTCTGCGTCGCGAACCGCCGGAGCGGCGCATCCGTCGTCCCCTGGAACGCGAAGACGTGGGCCTCGGGGTCGGCCGCCACGATCAGGTGGGGCGCGCCAAGTCCCCGGAGCAGCGCCTCGGCAGCGATCGTCGTGTCCTGGTAGTCGTCGACCAGCACGTGGTCGAACGGCGGCGGTCCCTCGCCCGCGCGAGCGGCCCCGCGCTGCACGAGCCCCGCGTAGTCCACCTGCCCGGCCCCGTCGAGCGCGTCTTGATACTCCGCAGCGAACCTGGCGAGCTCGATCCAGCCGGAGAGCCCGGATCGCTCGGCGGCGCCGGCGAGCTCCTCGGGCGTGCGCAAGCCTTCCTGCATCCTCGTGAGCAACTGCCGGACCTCATCGGCGAAGCCCCGCACCCCCAGGAGGTGTCCGTATGCGGGCCAGCGGCCGGGGTCCTGCGCATCCATGAGCTCGCGGACACGGGCGAACTGCTCGGCGGCGCCCAGGACCTGCGGCGGCTCGCCCTCGCGATCTTTCACCACCTTGTGCGCCAGCCCGTGCACCGTGAGCACCTGCAGCCCGGGGAGCGAGTGCTCCAAGCGCCCCAGCAGGGCGGTGCGGGCGGCATCGCGGGCGCGCCGTGACCCCACGACCAACACCGTCCGTTCCGGCGAGGCGCCGTCCTCCAAGAGGAGCGCGAACGCCTCGCGCACGACGGCGCTCTTGCCGGTACCCGCCGCACCCGTGACGAGCAGCGTCCCGTCCCGGTGGGACAGGACAGCCGCCTGGGCAGGGTCGGGGGAGAAGGGCGGGGCCGCCACGCTCGCGATGCTACCCGGCACCACCGACAGGGGTGGGGCTAGTGATGATCCGGGCGAGGTGGGACGGCGCCTTCGGGCGCGTGCCGGCGCACGTACCACGCCTCGACGTCGGTGGGCGAGAGCGATCCCACCAGCACGCCGTCGCGGAGGACGATGCCGTCGCGGCCGCCGAGCCACTCGAGCGCGTCATCCAGCGGCTCATCCGGGGCGAGCACCGCGGCCGTCGCGAGTCCCCGCGTGGCGTCTCGCACCGGCCGCAGCGGATCGCGCCCGCCCACGCGCCGGGCCGAGTCCATCGAGACCGTCCCGATCACCCGTCCGGCATCGGTCACCGGGAACGAGCGCTCGGGGTGGTCGCGCAGCACCCGATCGAGTGCTTCGGACAGCGAGGCGGTCGCGGGGACGGCTTCTGTTGGGGGCTGCATCGCGTCGGCGACCGTGGCCCCCTCGAGTTGGTCGCGGAGCGCGATCCGTCGTGGCATCTGCCTGCCGGCTCCGAAGAGCGTGAACCCGATGAAGCCGAGCCAGATCCCCCAGACGGGGTTGCTGCCCCCCGTGATCTGCAGCACGCCGGCCGCCAGCATCGCGCCGCCGACGAGCACGCCGGACCACCCGGCCACCACCAGCGCCAGGCGGCGCCGGCGGGAGATAGCCCACGTGAGCGCCAGGACGATCCGCCCGCCGTCCAGGGGGAACCCCGGCAGCGCGTTGAAGATCGCGAAGATCGTGTTCAACCAGGCGAGGTCGCGCACCACCTCGCGTGCGAGGCCCGGGTCCATCTGACTCCCCACGAAGGCGAAGATGCCGGCGAGCGCCAGCGTGCTCCCGGGCCCGGCGGCCGAGATCAGGAGTTCGACGATCGGGCCCTTCACGTTCGAGCGCGCCTCGGTGGCCCCGCCCCAGAACACCAGCGTGATGCCCGACACCGGTACGTCGAAGGCGCGAGCCACGACGGCGTGTGCGACCTCGTGGACGAGGACCCCGCCGAAGAAGAGGGTCGCCGAGATGGTCGCGAGCACGACCGCTTCTGTCGCATCGGTGAACCGCGAAAGCTGCAGGTATTCGGCGTAGAGGTAGAGCCCGGCGATGACCAGCCACGATGTGCCGACGTACAAGGGGATCCCCCGCACCTCCAGGACGCGATACCGCTTGCCGGTTCCGAACACGGATCGAGCCTAATGGCGCCGGAGTGGCCAAGTCATGCAGACTGCTCTCCGAGCCGCCGGCAGGTGGCTCTGGTAGAGCCAGGGCCGCGGAGCCCTATCGGCCCTCGCGGATCGAGCCGTCGATCAGCTGCTGCACCCGCTGATGAGAGACCCCGAGCAGGTAACCGACGTCGCGGCGGCTCAGCCCCGCCTCCGCGAGCGCTCGCGCAGATGACATCGCGGCCGCCGACCACTTGGCGGTGGCCTCTTCGGCTGCCGCCCGCGTGCGCTGCGCCTCCTTCACGAGGGGGCGGATGCCGGCATCGAGCTGAACATCGACCTCCAGACCGGCGTGGTCAGCGTCGTCGACGAACAACGAGAGAGCCTCACGGATACGCTTCGTCGCCTGGCGGATGCTCCGCCCGTAGGTGTGGCACCCGCGAACCGAGGGCACCGCGGCGTTCCAGGCGCCGGTCTCGTCTCGATCCATCACGACCCGGTACGTAGCCATCGCGCTCCCCTGCACGGTTCGATGCTTCGCTCGATGTTCCGTAGCGTCCCCGGCGCGATATCGCGGCCTGCGTGGATCGGCACCGTGGTGTGACACTCGCCGCACGCCACGCGAACGTGCGAGCCCCGCTGGCGCACGACCTCACAGCCGAGGCGCGACATGATCCGAAGCACTTCCTTCCCCGTCATGGTGGCACACCTCGCGTCGAGTGTCTAGATGGATAGACACTTCTTGTCCGGGAAGGAAGTACGAGGAACGTAGCGGGGATCGCCGACATGGATGAACGGAACGGCTACGTTCGGCGTTCATGGGTCGATGGAGATCGCTGTGACGACATCGCCGCCGGTGTTCGAGGACTTCTTCGAAGCCGAGCGCGGGCGGCTGCTCCGGGCGCTCTACCTGCTGACCGGCAACGCCCAGGAGGCCGAAGAGGTGCTGCAGGAGTCGTTCGTCGCCGTGTGGGAGCGCTGGGATCGGGTCGGTACGATGGACGACCCCACCGGGTACCTCTACCGGACGGCCCTCAACCGCCACCGCAGCGGCCTGCGACGCACCGCCCGCGCGGCCCGGCGCACGATCGGCCAGGCAGAAGGCGGCGATCTGTTCGCTCAGGCTGACGAGCGCGACGCCCTCGCTCGCGCACTGGCGCGGCTCTCACCTCGCCGGCGCCAAGCGATCGTCCTGACGGAGCTGCTGGGCTACGGCTCGGCCGATGCCGGCCGCGCCATGGGGATCGCCGATGTGACGGTCCGCCGACTGACCCAGGAGGCGCGCGAAGGCCTCCGCCGCGACCTGGAGGACACCGACGATGGATGACCTGGATCTCCGCGAACGCATGGAGCGTCTGTCTCGGCGCGTGGACGGCGCAGCGGCGCCCGACCTGCATGCGGTGCGCGAGCGCCACTCGCGCCGCCGCACCCGCTCGGCGCTGGTGGTCGGCCTCGGCGTCGCGCTCATCGCGGCCTTCCTCGCCGCGAGCGTGCTCCGGCCCAGCCCGCCGCGGGTCCCGTCGGAAGGACCCACCTGGGAGCTCCCCGAGCGAGCCACCGTGTGGCCTGCCCTCGACACCCCTACGGACCTCGCCTGGCGGCAAGACCCCGAGCGGCTCATCCAGCGCTTCGTCCTGCTGGTGCTCGGATGGGACGACCCCCGGATGTACCCCCTCGGCACGTCCGGGGTCTACGCGGTCGAGCCGCCGTGCCCGGCGAACGCCCGCTGCGTCTCGGGCCTGCAGGTGAGCGTCGTCCAGGACGGTTCCTCAGGTGCCTGGAGCGTGCTCGCGGTCGTGCATCCGGATCTCCAGGTGAACCTGCCCACGGACGCCGACCCGAGCGAGTTGATCAGCGGCGGCGACGTCTCGTTCGACCTGACGTTGCCCCAGAGCGCCAGCGCGCACGTCGGTCTCGTCGCGACCAACGGGTGCCGTGACGTGTCCTCCTACGAGATCGGCCTGGAGTCCGGGTCCTTCCAACTCCCGGTCCCCGAACCGGTCGACGGCGACACGCCCTGCAGCGACATCGGTGCGGGCTACGTCTTCGCCTACGTGACCGACGACACCACGGTCCCCGTCGGCGACCCGTTCCTGGAAGCCGCAGCCATCGAGTACCCCTGGCTCACGGCCGTGCCCGCGTTCATCGTGATGGAGTCGAGCGGTGAGACCGCGACCGCAGCGCCATCCACGGCCGCAGACGTCCTGACGATCACGTGCGACGGCGAGGGAACCAGCATCGACCGGACGACCATCGCCGCCGGTCCGGGCGGCGTGGCTGTCGATATCTCCCCCAACAACGAGCGCGTGTGGCTCTACGACGGTCGTGGGAAGGAGGTCCTTGTCGTCGACGACGGGCCTGCGGTGCTCGATCTCCCGCCGGGTTCGCACACCGTGGGCTGCATCTACGAAGGAGACCTCGTCCGGGCCGAGGAGACCTTCGAGGTGGTCGACCCCGAGGGTCTCTGGGTCGATCCCGAGCTGATCTGCCCGCAGCCCGCCTCGACGGACTTCGATGCGGGTCCGATCGATCTGGGCGAAGATCCGGACGACGCCATGCTCGCGGCCGCAGAGGCGATCCTGCGCGTTGATACGCCTTCCGGGGGATCCTTCATGTTTGGCGGCTATCCAGCTTCTCGAGATCACCGCTGGGTCGTGCTCGTGACCGACGACGGCAAGGTCATCGGCAGGGTCGGGTTCAAGGCGAACGGGCAGGACTGGTACCCCGACGGCTACCAGACGTGCGAGGGCTCGGCGATCTTCTAGCGATCCGCGGTTCACCTTCCCTGGCTCCCCGCGCTCTGTCAGGGTGACGGAGTGGAAACAGCT
>JBKJXU010000180.1:0-8156 GCA_046716145.1 Actinomycetota bacterium | reverse complement strand
GTGGGGGACCGTCCGGTCCGCCTCGATCACGGCCTCGGGCCCCGTCCGCGCCTGTGCGACCACCCGGAGGTCGTGCTCGTTCTCCAGGCCTGTTCGTACCGCCTCACGGAACAAGGCATGCGGGTCTGCGAGCAGGATGCGGATCGGCTGGACGATCGCTGCCACGTGGTCCTCTCGTTCCTACGGCTTCGGTCCCAGGACGCTACCGAGATGTGGAGATACGGTCACGCTCCGGGCGGCGTAGTCCGCCTACGACGAGCGGATGAGAACGGAGGCCGCGGACGCACCGCCGTCGGCGGCCCCCGGCACGTGAACGATCTTGTGCCGCACCGCGAACGTGGCGGCCTCGAGGCGAGAGTGCACCTGGAGCTTCGTGAGGATGCTCTGGACGTGCGTACGCACCGTGTTCTGGCTGATCGCGAGATGGCGGGCGATCGAGCGCCCGTCGGAGCCCCGCACCAGGAGTCCCAGGACCTCTCGTTCGCGCTGAGTCAGTTGCGCCGCGAGGAAGGCGGCGTGCCCGTCCTCACGGGAGGGTCCGGAGGCCGGGGCAAGGCGGTGGGGGAGCACCTGTTGGCCGTCCACGACGGATCGAAGTGCGTTGGCGAACTGCGCCACCGGCGTGTCCTTCGTCAGGTAGCCGCGGAACCCGAGGCGGATAGCTTCTTCCACCAAGGCATGGTCGCTGAGCGCGGTGAGCGCCAGCACCTTGGCTCCCGGCCACGCAGCCAGGATGGCCGCGCCTGCAGCCAGTCCGCTCTGGTCGGGCAGGCCCAGGTCCATCAGGACGACGTCGGGTCGTTCACGCAGCGCGGCCGCCACGCCGGCCTCGCCGGAGGCCACGGCATCGACCACGTCGAACCCCAGTTCCCCCAGCGAGACACGGATCGCCTGGGCGAACAGTGTGTGGTCATCGACGATCAGGACGCGAATAGCCGTTCCCCTCTCTGCTGGACGGGCAAGGCCAGCGAGAACGTCGTACGGCGTTCGCCGGATTCGACCCAGATGGTGCCGCCGTGGGCTTCCACGACACGGCGGGTGATGAACAAGCCGAGGCCGCTGCCCTCGCGGGCATGCCCCGAAGCCTCTCCGCGTACGAATGGATCGAAGATCGCGCGGCGCTCCTCGCGGGGGATCGATGGCCCCTGGTCGGAGACGCTCAGGACGAGTCGACCGGCGTCTTCGGCGATCGCGATCTGGATCTGGGTGCCGGGATCGGCGTGCGCCGCTGCGTTGCGGACCAGGTTGGCGACCGCCGTTCGCACGTGCTCACGATCGACCTCGACCGTTGCGTCTGCGGGAGCCTCGACGATCACCGCGTCGACGCCGGTCTCGAGCCGGTTCGACTCGACGACGTCGCGAGCGATCTGGTGCAAGTCCTCGGGTTCGCGGTGAACCGCCCTCGTGCCGGCTGCCCACGTGAGGAGCGCATCGGTGGTCCCGACGAGGTGATCGAGTTCGCGCACCGAGCTCTGCATCACGGCCCGCTGCGTCGGATCGGCATCGTTGCGGTCCATCGCTTCGAGCGCCGCGCGCACGCCCAACAGCGGTCCGCGGAGTTCGTGCGCGGTCCAGGCCAACCCCATGTCCAGCTTGCTTCGCCGCGCTGCGGCGTCGGCGGTGGCCGAGGAGAGGCGAAGCATCTCCGCGAGGAGTGCACCGACCTCATCGACGGTGGTGGCCCCCGCGTCCTCGGCATCGCGCCCGACGATCATGAACGAGCTCCCGCCGTCGAACAGTGCGACGCCCGAGCCGGCGTCGGCGGCGGTGCGGAAGTCGTCCAGGAGGGCGGTGTGTTGCTCGGCCGGTGTCGCGAACCTGTCGGCGGCGACCGTGGCGAGGGTGAGCGTCGAGCGAGCCGCTGCTCCTAGGCCGGAGGTGAGGACCAGGGATGGCTTGCGTTCGTTGTCGAAGCACCACGCCGCGACCGGCAGACGGAACTTGGCGCCCATGAACCGAGCCGCCATCTCGAGCGCCGCGCCGGTGCTGGGTGCGTGCACCAGCCGCCGACCCAGCGCCGAGGCGGCCTCCAGCGTCTCGACGTTGCGGCGGAGCCGCTCGAACTCCTGCGTGGAGTGAAGCGTCATGGCCAGATGACCGCTCAACAGCAAGATCGTGTCCCAAGCCGCGTGGAGCAGGTCGGTGCGAGCTTCGATCTCGAGCGTCCCGATCGACGCCGAGGTCGTGGAGAGGGGGAGGACGGCGAGCGAGCGTTCCGTGTCGATGCCGATAAGCGTCGAGCGCTGCTCGGTGAACACGACCCGGCGGTGGCGCGCGCGTCCGAAGTGTAGGCCTGAGCGCGAGGGATCGCGCCACAACACACGCAGCCTCCCGGCCGCGTCGGGCCGCGCGATCGTCAGGCCGGCGTCATCCCCGACCAAGGCACGGACCCTCGAGGCGAGATCGGTCGCCGCTTCTTCGAGTGTGCGAGGAGATCGGCGCATCCGCACGAGATCGTCGTGCTCTGGCGGCCGGATCGTGTCCTCCATGGTCATGCGCTGCATCGTGCCCCCTCCCAGGTCCGATCCACGCGGTGCGAAACTCTTTTGCGCTCGGTACCAAGTTCCTCCGCTACCACGTACGTTGCATCCTTGCATGGAACTACGGCAGCTTCGGTACTTCGAACGACGTACGACGGACTCTAGAACACGGAGTGCGTTGCCTGCAACCCCATCGCGAGCATCGTGTTCTACCTGGTGCCACGGTGCGGTGTTTCGCCGGTGCTGGAACACTGCCTTGGAACGCGCCTCGTGTCCCTTCCCGCGCACATGACGTACGCGAAGTTACGGCGCCATATCTGCGTACGCGCATGGCGCCTGCACCCGTGCGCCCCTATGCTCCGTAGACATCCCCCGGTTGGTTGCACCGTCGGAACACCGTTGAGAGGGGAACCGGTTGGGGTCACTCGCCGCCGAGATAGGCAAGGCGCTGCGGCGGATCCGGAAGGAACGTGGTTTCACGTTACGTGAGGTGGCGGTCACGTCAGGAGGGACCTTCAAGGCGACCTCGGTCGCTGGATACGAGCGTGGCGAACGCGCCATCACCCTGGAGCGCTTCGTCATGCTCTGCAAGCTCTACGGTGCGTCGTCCGAGCACGTGCTCGCTACGATCGAGGCCGCCTATGACGGCAGGCCGGAGCCGGTGATCGACCTCAGCGCGCTCGAGGCGCTCGGCCCCCCTGAAGGTGAGCTGCTGACCGCGCTCGTGCGTCAGGTGAACGAGATGCGGAGCCGACGCGGCTCGGGCACGATCATGGTCCGAGCCGACGACCTGGCGGTATTGGCGACGGCCTCGGGGAGCGACCCGGAGGAGCTCCTCCAAGCACTCCAGCCGGCACCTCGGTCCGACGACGCCTGATCGGCCATACGCGCGGCCGCCGGTGCGCTGTAGGGAACATCCGTCGTTCGGGGGATATGTCGGGGGGCCCATCCGGCAACGATGGGAAGGCAACCGGTTCACATCCGTCGTTCCGAGTCGCCCTTCCCCGGTCAGGAGGTGTCGAGGACCGATCCCCCCGTCGCTCTCGAGGTCCGTTGACCCGTTCCCACTGGAGGAAGCATGCGATATGCCGCACGTGTACTGACCGCGCTCGCGCTGGTGCTCGGCGTCCTCGCCGTCGCACCGATCGCGTCCGCGACGCAGCCCGACCCGAACCACCGCGTGACCATCTGTCACCGCACCAACTCGACCAAACACCCCTACGTCGTGATCACGGTGGACGAGGCGTCCATCAACGGCCAGACCGGCGATGACAGGGGCAAGGGTGATCACAGCCTCGACCACCTCGGACCGGTGTGGACCCCCGACCAGCCCAACGGCGGCGACTGGGGCGACATCATCCCCACGTTCTACGCGAACGGGGCCCCGGGGTACTGGCCCGGTCTGAACTGGCCGGCCGGACAGTCGATCTTCGAGGCGGGCTGCAAGGTCCCCGCGGAGCCCGAGACCTCGATCGTCGTGCAGAAGCTGATCCCGCCGGTGCTGGAGGGCAGCGAGACCATCTCGATCTCGTTCGAGCTTGACTTCGAAGGCAACTTCGTCGATAGCTGCACGATCACCTTCGACGCGAACTCCGCCGTCGACGCGAGCACCGGCGACCTGATCGGCTCGGCGTGCGAGTTCGACGGCCTCGCGCCGGGTCTCACGTACCAGCTCCTGGAGACCGACTCCGGTGGCTTCGACGAGATGAGCCCGAACCCGATGAACGTGATCGCTGGCTCCGCCGACGCGGACCCGGTCACGGTAACGGTGATGAACACGTACGAGCCGGCGATGGCTGAGGCCTGCAAGACGACGGTCCTCGTCAACGCCAACGGGTCGACCGCGAGCGACACGTACTTCAAGTTCACGCTCTACGAGGACGGCAAGGCCGTGTGGGACGTGTTCATCGGCGGCAGCACGCCGTCGCACCCGACGAACTGCAAGACGTTCAACTTCGTGCTGAAGGACAACCACACGTACACGATCGCCGAGGACACCAAGGTCTACAAGAAGACCTACGACACCAACGGCAACGTGGTCTACGTGGAGGACTCGCAGTCCGGCTGGACCTTCGGCCCCGTGACGTGCACGGTGGACGGCGAGGGGAACGTGACCAGCTTCACCCCGCAGTACCCGGGTGATGCCGGCGCCTTGTTCTCGTGCAACGTGACGAACACCCGGACGTTCGAGGCTGCGCTCGCCAAGACGTCGACGAAGTCGGCGACGGCGACGACTTCGACGGCCACCGGTTGGCGGCGAAGGTAGAGGGCCTCGTCCCATCTGTGCCGGCTGATGAGAAGGACCCCTCCCTCGGGAGGGGTCCTTCTCCTGTTTTGAAGTCGATCGTCCAACTCCTCACCGGATCCTGCCCTCGTCGACGACCAGCCGAACACCCCTGGGTACCCCACGCTTGACAGCCCGACCATCCATCCGGGGGCACGTGGCGAACGCGCTCGTTCATCGGTTACCCAAGGTGGTCATCAGCCGAGAGGTGCCCGCCGGGTCTCGATCGACTGCAAGCGGATGGTGGATCCGTCGAGTGTTACGTGAGGTGGCGGCCACGTCAGGAGGGACCTTCAAGGCGACCTCGGTCGCTGGATACGAGCGTGGCGAACGCGCCGTCACCTGGAGCGTTTCGTCATGCTCTGCAAGCTCTTCGGTGCGTCGTCCGAGCACGTGCTCGCTACGATCGAGGCCGCCTATGACGGCAGGCCGGAGCCGGTGATCGACCTCAGCGCGCTCGAGGCGCTCGGTCCCCCCGAAGGTGAGCTGCTGAGCGCGCTCGTGCGTCAGGTGAACGAGATGCGGAGCCAGCGCGGCTCGGGCACGATCATGGTCCGGACGGACGACCTCGCGGTATTGACCACGGCCTCGGGGAGCGACCCCGGAGGAGCTGCTCGCGGCGCTCCGGCCGACGGGCCCGCGGACTGAGCTGCACCCCAGCTGACCTGCCTCTGGGGCCCGCTCGAGATTGCGACGAAAGGCCTAGGAGCCTTACCCCGGCTGGCCGTAGACCTCCGCACGACCTCACCCCTACTGTCGCTGCTGTCCCCCGTGAGGGGGATGGTTGCCGTAGCCCATCTGGGCTCTCCGAGGCAGCCGCGCCGGGCTCGGCGCGGTGATCCCCGAAACGCGACCTTGTGGTGACGATCCGCCGATGCGGAGGAGGTAGTTCGAATGACTCGGATGTCAGGTCCCCGCGACCCCTGGGCTCACCTCCCGCCAACCAAGCACCGCCGCCTTCGCTATCCGGTTCTCGTCTCCCTACTCACCGCGTTCGTCATGTCCGCGAGCGCTGCGCCAAGCCTCGCTAACGATCGTCTGACGTCGGATGCCAGTCTCGTGACCGTCGGCCTTCAGCAGTCCTATGCGAACTCATCCCTCGCCACCGGTGTCACCGCCGACTTCTCTTTCAGCCTCTACGTGGCTGTCCAAGCCGGAGGAAGTGAGCCCACTTACCCGATCCAGGTGGCCGTCGAATCGAAGCCCTCGTGGGTCGCCGCCCTCACGTCGTTCCCTGTCACCATCAACGGTACGGGAACTGGCAACGCGGTGAGCGTCACCTTCAGGGCGACGGGGCAGGCGGTCGCGTCGAACGGAACGATCGAGTTCGACGCGCTCAAGAACGGGACCGAGCTTTCTCAGAGCCTCATCAACACACAGAATCAGGCCGCCTTCTCAGTGAGCGTTTCGCCCCCTGCGGTGGTTGACACCGACAGCGACGGGGTGGCCGATGCCTCTGATAACTGCCCGATCGTGGCGAATCCTGGCCAAGCGAACGCCGATGGCGACGCGCTCGGCGATGCTTGCGATCCGAATGCCTCTCCTCCCCAAGTCGCTGTCGCCGCGGCCGATGCGGTCGGGGACGAGGGCTCGACTCTCGAGACTAGCGGTTCCTTCTCTGACCTTGACGGAGCGGGATCGCTGACGATCACCAAGCAGAGCGGTTCCGGGACCGTGACGCCCACCGGCGGTGGCGGCTGGTCGTGGTCCTTGCCGACGACGGACAACGGTGGCGGTTCGGTGACCGTGCAAGCCTCTGATGGCGAGCACACCAACGCGACCGACACCTTCACATGGACTGCCGCGAACGTCGCGCCGACGGCGACCTCGGACGTTCCGTCCCCGGTCGATGAGGGCGCGACCTTCAGCCTGGGTCTCACCGGTGGCACCGATGTCTCCAGCGCCGACGTGAGCGCCGGTCTGCACTACGCCTTCAGTTGCACCGGCGCCGACCTGAGCGGCACGACCTACGCGGCGGCCGGCACGGCCACCTCGACCACATGTTCGTTCGACGACGGCGATTCGACGCTGTCGGTCTCCGCGGCCATCATCGACAAGGACGGCGGGATCTCCACCTACAGCACGACCATCTCGGTGGACAACGTCGCCCCGACGGCGACCTTCAGCTCCCCCAACGTGAACGAGGGCACGGACATCGCACTCGGGTTGTCTGGTCCCTCCGACCCATCGGTCGCCGACACCACCGCGGGCTTCACCTACGCCTTCGACTGTGGCTCCGGCTTCGGTTCGTTCGGTGCGGCAGCCTCCGCTGCTTGCCCCACGACCGATGACGGGACCCGTTCGGTGGGTGGCAAGATCAAGGACAAGGACGGTGGGGTTTCCACCTACACCTCGACCGTCACGATCTACAACGTCGCGCCGACGATCGCCATCTCCGGCGACGCGAACGTGAACGAGGGCTCCGTCTACACCCTGAACCTGGGCACGATCACCGACCCTGGCACCGACACGGTGATCGGGTGGACCGTGCACTGGGGCGACGGGGACTCCGACACCTACGGCTCCACCGACGGCACCGAGACCCACACCTACGCCGACGGTGACAACAACTACGCCATCACGGTGGACCTGGAAGACGAGGACGGCACGTTCACCGACCGGGCCAACGCCTCGTCCGTGGACGTGGACAACGTCGCGCCCTACAACGTGTCCGCGAGCTTCACGACCGCGGTGGGTTCGTGCTCGTCGCTCTCAGGCAACCTGAACATCGGATTCGCCGATCCGGGTGCGGACGCGAACTGGTCCGTCTCGGTGAACTGGGGTGACGGGAACGTGAGCACGCTCTCGCGCGCGACGCCGGGCGCCTTCTCCCAGTCACACGCGTACGCACTCGCGGGCGTGTACCCCGTGTCGGTGTCTGTCACCGACGACGAGGAGACGACCGGGCCCGCCACGACCTCGTTCACGGTGAACTACACGATGAGCGGATACCTCCCCCCGATCAACAATTCGGGGCATGGAGTGGCGCCGAGCATCTTCAAGTACGGGAGCACCATCCCGGTGAAGATGCGGATCCAAGACTGCGACGGGGCGTTCCCCACGGGCTTGGATCCGCGGCTCAGCGTCAAGCGGGTGAGTGGAACGACGCCTCCCGAAGGCGTGTACGAGACCGTGACTTCCCCGGGTGCCGCGAACACGGGCGACATCCTGCGCTACGACGCCGGCGGCATGCAGTACATCTACAATGCCTCGACGAAGGCCTTCACGAACGACTCCACGGCGACCTTCACCTTCAAGGTGACCATCCCGACGACGGGGCAGTCGATCGAGACCACGATCGGCCTGCGGAAGTAACTCGGAAGATCCGCTGAACCGAAGGGGGGGGGGCGCACCCCCCACCCCCCCCCCCCCGGCACCCCAAACACCCCGCC
>JBKJXU010000179.1:0-2872 GCA_046716145.1 Actinomycetota bacterium | reverse complement strand
AGGTCGAACAGGCCGCCGACGCGCTCGGTGCCCCGACGGTGGTCGTGAAGGACGGCGCGCGAGGGGCGCTCGCTGTGCGCGGCGACGAGATGGTGCGCTCCCCCGCGTTCGCCGTGGGATCGGTGGACGCCACCGGCGCCGCTTCCTCCAGACCCCCGACGAGCACTTCCCGTACGACGCGGATCCCCAGGAACAGCCATCGCAGGGACGGTGGGCCATCAGCGGCCTCGATCTGCCCGGCGACGCGCTGGCGCAGGTGTGCTCGGGCAACGCTCGGCGGCTCATCCCCGGGCTCGCATCCTGAGGTCGGCTCCCAGCGCGCACTTCGGTCTGGGGTAGCGTCGGCGGTGACGAGTTCCCCGCCGATACGAGGAGGACCGACGACGTGCGACGCGTACTGATGCTCTCGATAGTGCTCACCCTGCTGATCCTCCCGACCGCCGCTCAGGCGGATCATCGCCCGACCACGGTGTGCAGCTCTACCGGCGACATCTGCCAGTCGGCCGCGAGGGTGAACGGCGTCCGCAAGCTCCGTATCACGCTCGCGGCCGAGTTCTTCAGTCGTTACCGGCTCTGCATCACGGGACCGGAAGGGAGGGCCTGTGAACGCTTCCGCATGCGCGCAGCCGACGGCGGGACGTTCGCCTCATCCGTCCGGTGGTTGCGGCACTTCCCCAACCAGGGCCCGGGCGCCTACACGGTGACCTGGCGATCGCTGCCCGGAGCGGCCAGGGTCGGCAGCGTCCTCGGTTTCCACGTCACCTAGTTTCGGCGACGAGGTAGGGGCCGCCTGCCGCGGCGGATGTCAGATGGGTTTGCCCACCCCGGAGACGAGGGCTAGTCTCACGAGACCCCCATGGGTGGCCCGGCAGAGGACCGCCTGAAAAGCGGTCAGGAGCAGGTGCTTCGTTGCGATCCGGGAGAACCGCTTCCCTCCGCGGGGTCGTGTCGGTCATCGCCGCGGCCTCGGCGCTCTTCGTCTCGGTCTCGGTGTTCGCCCCTCTCGGGGCCTCCGCGGCACCGACCATCCGAACGTTCGCACCGGATGCCGACACCTACGTCCGCGCAGATCAGCCCACGACCGCGTTCGGAACGTCGACCAAGCTCATCGTCGACAACGGACCGGTCCAGCACACGCTCATCCGCTTCAACCTGAGCGGGATCGGAACCGACCACGTCGACCGGGCGACGCTTCGGCTCTACAGCGTCGGTACCGCGAGCATCGGCGGGATCTTCTGGGCAACGCCGACGACCCCGGTCTGGAGCGAGACCGCGGTCACGTGGACCACGGCTCCCGGCACCGGACCGACGCCGGTCGCGACGCTCGGCGCCGTCGCTCGCAACGTCTGGTACGAGGTGGACCTCACCTCGATCGTGGCCGGTGACGGTCCCCTGTCGCTCCGCATCAGCTCGACCTCCACGAACGGGGCCCCAGTACACCTCGCGCGAGGGCAGCGCCGCGTTCCGGCCCCAACTGGTCCTCACCACCACCCCGCCGGCCGACACGACACCGCCGCAGGTGTCGATCAGCTCGCCGGCCGACGGCGCCCAGGTCGCGGGGGCGATCCCGGTCACGGTCGAGGCGAGCGACGACGTCGGCGTCACGTCTGTCGCCCTCACGATCGACGGGTCGTCGGGGGGAACGGACACGACCGCCCCCTACGCGTTCACCTGGGATACGAGGACCAACCCCAACGGTCTGCACACCTTGGAAGTGACCGCGACGGATGCGGCCGGGCATGTCGCGAGCGCGACACCGGTCGCGGTCACCGTCGCCAACCCCGTCGACGAGTCGGCGCCGACCCAGCCTATGGACCTCGTCGCCACAGCGACCTCGGCCACCTCCGTGGGCCTGAGCTGGACCGCGAGCACGGATGACATCGGGGTCGACCACTACGCGGTCCTGCGTGGCGAGACCGCGATCGGGGAAGCGGCCTCCCCCGTCTACGAGGACACCACCGCTGCGCCGGACACCACCTACGACTATTCGGTCGTCGCGTATGACGCGGCGGGCCGAGGCTCCCCCGCCTCGTACACGGCGACCGTGACCACGCCACCAATCCCCGAGCCGGTCGGTCCGAACCCGAGCACGTGCGAGGGGTATCCGGAGCCGCGGATCTACTACGAAACGCAATCGTGGTGGGAGCCGATCCCGGTCGTGGGAGGACAGGGACACATCCACGCGGGGATCTGCTGGCCGCACGGTCAGACGGTGAGTGGCCTCGTCCGCTTGGACTTCAGGGTGTTGCTGCATCTGCAAGCGGGGACCATCGTCCGGTTCAAGGTGCAAGACGACGCGGGCGTGAGTTCCAACACGTACGTGTCGATCCCGATCGTGTACGCGAACGAGTCGCTCGTCGCACAGACGGTCTTCATCGACACGACGCTGCAGAACGACGGGCTCCGTCAATGGCGGATCTACGTCTACGTCCAGCATCCGAACGGGAACCTCCAGCGGACGAAGGCGATGTACCGCGTGGACGTGGAGAACGTGGCGGGCGAGCAGAACGAAACCGGCCCGGCCTACAGCGAGTACGGAGGTTCCGGGTGGTACGTCGAGGCCGGCGGGACGGACTGGGGCTATCAGACGGCTCAGGTGGTCGCGTCATCGCAGCTTCCGATCGGCGCGTGCGTGTCCGGCGTCTGGACCCCGAGCGTGAAGACATCATCGGCGACGGAGCATCTCGTGACGGTCGACCCCAGGTTCCACGACGGCTACCTGGGATGGATCGTCCACTCCTCGGATGTGAGTGGGTACTCAGGTCCGGTGACGATCGACACGGCCAACCTCAC
Organism: Actinomycetota bacterium; assembly: GCA_046716145.1. Classification (GTDB taxonomy): domain Bacteria; phylum Actinomycetota; class UBA4738; order UBA4738; family HRBIN12; genus AC-51. The sequence goes on along the minus strand of JBKJXU010000179.1, from coordinate 79 downwards.
GAGTGGATGGCATCGGCTGGTCGTGCACTCGGGGACCCGGGTGGGCGAGAAGGAGAACGGGGGCGCGTTCGTCTACCCG
>JBKJXU010000178.1:0-15787 GCA_046716145.1 Actinomycetota bacterium | reverse complement strand
GGGGGCCCCCCCCCCCCCCCCCCCCCCCCCACCTCCCCGCGCGTCACCCCGAACTTCGATTCCTCGTGGCCGGTCGCGATCTTCTCGTGGGTGTCGGCTTCGACCCCCGGTCGCACCCGGAGCATGGCGTCGACCTCGCGGCCCGCCCCTTCCGCCATCGCGTCCAACCGCTCCAGCTCTTCGGGCCCATCGGCGATCACGAGGCCGATCCCCGCTTCCACCGCGAGGCGGAGCTCCGCGTCGGTCTTCGCGTTGCCGTGCAGGTTGATCGCCCCCGCCGGGACGCCGGCGCGCAGACACGCCTCGACCTCGCCTCCCGAGGAGCAGAGGAGATCCAGCCCCTCGTGGTGGGCGAGGCGCACCATGGCGTGACCCGTGAACGCCTTGACGGCGTACGCCACGCGCGAGAAGGCCCCCCGCATGATCTTCATGCGCTCGCGAACGTCCGCAACGTCGAACACGAGCAGCGGCGTCGCGAACCGATCGGCCAACTCGCGCGCGCCGACGCCACCGACGGCGAGACCTGCTTCGCCGAACACCGAGGACGCAGGCCACGGTGAGGGCTCAGGCATCGTCGCGGTCCATGCGCTCGGGCGCGGCGACCCCCAACAACCCGAGGAGGTTGGCCAGGACCTGCTTCGTGGCCTCGCAGAGCCACAGCCGAGCCTGGGTCAACCCGGGATCATCCGAGACGACACGGCAGTCCGTGTAGAAACGGTGGAAACGCGCGGCGAGCTCCTGCGAGGCGTGTGCCAACCGATGTGGCGCGCGCAGTTCCGCCGCCCGCGCCAGCACCGCCGGCACGTCGGCGAGCGCACGCAGGAGGTCCGTCTCGGACCCGTGGACCAACAGCCCCAGGTCCGCTCGATCGATCGCCTCCAGCGCGATCCCCTCCGCCGTGGCCTTGCGCAGGATGGATGCGATCCGCGCGTGACCGTACTGCACGTAGTACACGGGGTTGTCCATCGAGGACCGCTTCACTTCTTCGATGTCGAAGTTCATCGCATGATCGTTGGAGAACAGCAGCAGGTGGAAACGCGCGGCGTCGGTTCCGACCTCATCCATCAGATCGTCGAGCGCGACGAACGCGCCCACTCGCTTGCTCATCTTCAGCGGCACCCCGCCACGCAGGAACGACACGAACTGGTAGATCAAGAGTTCGATCGCCGATGGGTCGAAGCCCAACGCGCGCGCGGCCCCGAGGACCCGCCTCACGTCTCCGTGGTGATCGGCACCCCAGACGTAGATGAGGTGGTCGAAGCCCCGGCCGAACTTGTCCACCAGGTATGCGCAATCCGCGGCGAAGTACGTGTGCAGCCCGTTCGCCCGCACGAGCACGCGGTCCTTGTCATCGCCGTAGTCGGTGGAGCGGAACCACGTGGCCCCCTCGGCTTCGTACACGGCGCCGGCTGCCCGCAGCCGCTCGATCGCCTCCCCGATCTCGCCCTTGCCGGCGAGCGAGGCCTCCGAGACGTAGGTATCGAAGGTCACGCCGAACCGAGCGAGCGAGGTCCGGATCCACCCCATCGCGCGTTCGGCACCTTCCCCGCGCGCCCACACGGAGCCCTCCTCATGGGAGAGACCGGCGAAGGCATCGCCGTGCTCCTGCACGATCGAGGCCGCGATCTGACCCATGTAGTCGCCGTGATAGCCATCCTCGGGAACCTCGGCGTCGCGTCCGAGCGCCTGCAGGTACCGCGCCCACACCGAGGCGCCGAAGCGGTCCATCTGTCCCCCGGCGTCGTTGAAGTAGTACTCGCGCTCGACCTCCCAGCCCGCGAACGCCAAGATCCTGGCCACCGCGTCCCCGATCGCCGCGTTCCGCGCGTGGCCGATGGTGAGCGGACCGGTCGGGTTCGCGCTCACGAACTCCACCTGCGCTCGCCGGCCGTTGGGCGGAGCAGCCCCGAACCGGGGACCCTCGGCCACGATCGTGCGCACGACGTCGTGCAGCCATCCGGCGGTCACGAAGACGTTGATGAAGCCCGGACCGGCCACCTGGACCTGCCGGACGAACGATGCCGGCTCGAGCACCGCGACTATCTCCGCGGCGACCTCGCGCGGGGCCCGTCCGGCGCGCTTGGCGACGGCGAGCGCCACGTTCGTCGCGAAGTCGCCGTGCTCCTTCTGGCGTGGTGCGAGCAGCTCGGGCTCGGGGAGCTCACCTTGGATACCCGAAGCGTCGGCCCATGTCCGCAGACCGGACCGGAGCCATCCCTCGAGCTGCTCTTCGATCACGGCCGGGCCCCGGTGCGCGCGCGCACGAGTCCGACGAGCACCGCCGGGTCGAAGGGCTTGCTCACGAACGTGACGCCGTCCAGCGCATCGGCGGTGTCGACCGCACGTCCCGTCAGGAAGACCACGGGGACATCCGCGAGCGCGGGGTCGGCGAGCATGCGCCGGTGGACCTCCAGACCGTCGATGCCCGGGAGCATCACATCCAGCACCACGACGTCGGGCGGATCCTGCCGGATGGCGGCGATCGCCTCCTCCCCATGGCTCGCCGTGGTGGTCTCGAACCCCTCCAAACGGAAGTTCACCTCCAGCAGGCGAAGCATCGCCGGATCGTCATCGACGAGCAGCACCCTGGGCATCCACGGAGCATAGCCGTGGCCCGTGGTGCCTCCGGACGCCTGCAGACCCATTGCTAGACTCGCCGCAGGCCCGGCACACGAGGGGTTGGGCCCCCGTAGCTCAGGGGATAGAGCACCGGCCTCCGGAGCCGGGGGCGCAGGTTCGAATCCTGCCGGGGGCACGCGAGCACCCGATCACCCCGAGGAGCGATCGTTGAGCTTCTCCCATCCCGACCGCACCCTCGAACCGGACGATCTGTCGAGCGACCCCATCGACCAGTTCCGGCGCTGGTACGACGACGCCGAAGCCGAAGATGTGACGATGGCGAGCGCCATGGCTCTGGCGACCGCCGACGCGCAGGGACGGCCATCGGTACGCCACGTGCTCCTCCGTGGGTTCGACGACCGCGGTTTCGTCTTCTTCACGAACCGCGAGAGCCGCAAGGGGAGACAACTGGCAGCGAACCCCGCCGCAGCGCTCGTATGGCTCTGGAAAGAGCTCGACCGCCAGGTCTGCGTCACCGGCGCCGTGCACCCCACCTCGGAGCAGGAGTCCGACGCGTACTTCGCCTCTCGTCCGCGTGAGGCGCAGATCGGGGCCTGGGCATCGAGCCAGAGCGAGGTCATCGAGGGCCGCCACGTGCTGGACGAAGCGGTCGCGGCCTACGACGGGCGCTTCGCCGAGGACCCGGTGCCGAGGCCGCCGCACTGGGGCGGCTACCGGCTGGAGCCCGATTCGATCGAGTTCTGGCAAGGCCGCGCCTTCCGCCTGCACGACCGGTTCCGCTACACGCGGGCAGCATCCGGCTGGCGCATCGAGCGTCTGTCCCCCTGACCGATCGCGCTTGCGACCCGCAGGGGGCAGGACCTTCGGCCGTGTCTGCCCCCTCACCCCGCGGGCACGATGCCGGACATGGGTATCCGCGCGCCTGAACGCTCCGTGGCCGAGCACACGATCGTCATCGACGGCAACGAGGCGGCCGCCCGCGTCGCCCATCGGCTGTCCGAGGTCATCGCCATCTACCCGATCACGCCCTCCTCACCGATGGGCGAGCTGGCCGACCAGTGGTCGGCCGCCGGACGCACGAACCTGTGGGGCACCGTGCCACGCGTCATCGAGATGCAGTCCGAGGCCGGCGTTGCGGGAGCGCTCCATGGCGCCCTGCTCGGCGGCGCGCTCGCGACCACGTTCACGGCATCGCAGGGACTCCTGCTGATGCTGCCGAACATGTACAAGATCGCCGGCGAGCTCACGCCATTCGTGATGCACGTGGCGGCCCGCACCATCGCCACCCACGCGCTGTCGATCTTCGGCGATCACTCCGATGTCATGGGCGCCCGGCAGACGGGGTTCGCGATGCTGTGCGCGTCCTCGGTCCAAGAAGCCCACGATCTGGCTCTCGTGGCCCACACCGCCACGCTGCAGACCCGCGTGCCGTTCCTGCACTTCTTCGACGGGTTCCGCACGTCGCACGAGATCCATGAGATCGAGCCCCTCGATGACGACGACCTGAGGGCGCTCGTGGATGAGGACCTGGTGCGGGCTCACCGCGAGCGGGCGCTCACCCCTGAGCGCCCGACGCTTCGCGGTTCGGCGCAGAACCCCGACGTCTTCTTCCAGGCACGCGAGGCCTGCTCCCCGTTCCACGCCGCGGTTCCCGATGCGGTGCAGACCGCGATGGACCGCCTGGCGGCTCGTACCGGCAGGCCCCTGCACCTGTTCGAGTACGCGGGACACCCCGAGGCGGAGCGAGTCGTCGTGCTGATAGGCTCGGGCGCCGGCGCGGCGGAGGAGGCGGTGCAGACCCTGGTTGCGCGCGGCGAGCGGGTCGGTCTGGTCACGGTTCGCCTCTACCGGCCCTTCTCCGCCGAGGCGTTCGTCGCGGCGCTCCCTGCCTCGGTGCGGGGCGTCGGGGTCTTGGACCGGACGAAGGAGCCCGGGGCCCCCGGTGAGCCGCTCTACCTCGACGTGGTGGCCGCCCTCGACCAGGAGATGCAGACCGGCCGCGCGCGGTTCGACCAGGGCATGCCTCGGATCATCGGGGGGCGCTACGGTCTGTCCTCGAAGGAGTTCACACCTGCGATGGCGAAGGCGGTCCTGGATGAGCTGGACGCCGCCGAGCCGACGCGAGGGTTCACGGTCGGCATCAACGACGACGTGAGCCGCTCCAGCCTGCCGGTCGATCCGGGGTTCGACACCGAGGATCGGGACACGGTGCGCGCGGTCTTCTTCGGCTTGGGGAGCGACGGCACCGTCAGCGCGAACAAGAACTCGATCAAGATCATCGGTGAGCGAACCGGTCTGCACGCCCAGGGGTACTTCGTCTACGACTCGAAGAAGGCGGGCGCCGTCACCGTGTCGCATCTGCGGTTCGGACCCCGGCCGATCCGCTCCACCTACCTGATCCAGCGCGCCGGCTTCGTCGCCTGTCACTCGTTCGACCGGCTGCTGCGCACCGACGTCCTGTCGCTCGCCGAGCCGGGCGCCACGTTCCTCCTCAACAGCCCGTACGCGCCGGACCAGGTGTGGGACCGCCTCCCGAGCGAGGTCCAGGCGCAGATCATCGAGGAAGCGCTCCGCTTCCACGTCGTGGACGCCTACGCGATCGCGAAGGATGCGGGACTCGGCACGCGGATCAACACGGTGATGCAGACGTGCTTCTTCGCCCTCACGGAGGTCATGCCGATCGCCCACGCCGTGGACGCGATCAAGGATGCGATCGTGAAGACGTACGGATCGCGAGGCGAGACGGTGCTCACCCGCAACTTCGCGGCCGTCGACGCGGCGCTCGACGGACTGCACGAGGTGACGGTCCCGCAGCATGTCACCGCGAGGTGGGCGCGGCCGGCGGCGGTGCCGGCGGAAGCACCCGGGTTCGTGCAGCGCGTGACCGCGGCCATGCTGGAGGGCCGAGGTGATCTCCTGCCGGTCTCGGCGATGCCACCCGATGGCGCCTTCCCCACCGATACCGCCCGGTGGGAGCGCCGCTCGATCGCCCGCGAGATCCCCATCTGGGATCCCGCGATCTGCATCGACTGCGCGAAGTGCGCGCTCGTGTGCCCGCACGCCGCCATCCGGATGAAGGTCTTCGAACCAGCCGCGGTCGCGGACGCACCCGACGGGTTCCCCTCGAAGGAGTGGAAGGACCGGGAGCACCCGGGTCGCAGGATGACGATCCAGGTCCTGCCGGACGACTGCACAGGATGCGCCGTGTGCGTCGACGTCTGCCCGGCTCGCTCGAAGAGCGACGTGAAGCACAAGGCGATCGACATGCGGCCGAAAGAGGAGCACCTCGACGCCGAGCGCGATCGATGGGACTTCTTCCGCACGATCGCAGATCCTCCGCGAACGGCCGTCCGGGCCGACACCGTGAAGGGGTCGCAGCAACTCCGGCCCTTGTTCGAGTTCTCGGGTGCGTGCGCCGGGTGCGGCGAGACGCCCTACCTGAAGCTGCTCTCGCAGTTGTTCGGGGACCGCCTGCTCGTGGCCAATGCGACGGGGTGCTCCTCGATCTACGGGGGCAACCTCCCGACCACGCCGTGGGCGGTCGATGACGCCGGACGCGGACCGGCGTGGGCGAACTCGCTGTTCGAGGACAACGCCGAGTTCGGGTTGGGGCTGCGGCTGGCGGCCGACGCCAGGCGTGAGCTCGCCCTGTCCCTGCTCGGGACGCTCCGCGACGTGGTCGGGGCGGAGCTGGCCGACGCACTCATCGCCGGGGCCGTGGCACGGGAGGACGCCGCGATCGAAGCCCAGCGAGAGCGGGTGGAGGAGTTGCGCGCCGGGCTGCTGGACCGTTCGGATCCGAACGCACGCGATCTGGCGTCCGTGGCGGGCGCGCTCGTGCCCGAGACCGTGTGGATCGTGGGTGGTGACGGTTGGGCCTACGACATCGGGTTCGGGGGGCTCGATCACGTGCTCGCCACCGGCGCCGAGGTGAACGTGCTCGTGCTCGACACGGAGGTTTACTCCAACACGGGAGGACAGGCGTCGAAGGCCACCCCGCGAGGGGCGGTCGCGAAGTTCGCCGCGGCGGGCAAGGCCACGGGGAAGAAGGACCTGGGCATGATCGCGACGGCGTACGGCGATGTCTACGTCGCGCAGATCGCGATCGGCGCCGACATGCCACACACGGTGAAGGTCCTGGCCGAGGCGGAAGCGCACCCGGGGCCTTCCTTGGTGATCGCGTACAGCACCTGCATCGCCCACGGCATCGACATGTCGACGAGCATGTCCCACCAGAAGCAGGCGGTCGACAGCGGGTACTGGCCCCTGTACCGCTTCGACCCGGGCGCGGCGACCCGTGGCGAGCCGCCGCTGCACCTGGACTCGAAGCGCCCATCGATACCGCTTCGCGACTTCACTCGCTCCGAGGCGCGGTTCGCGATCTTGGAACGGGGCGACCCCGACCGGGCGGCCGCGCTGCTCCGCGAGGCCCAGGAAGCGATCGGCGAGCGGCGCCGCCGCTACGAGCAGATGGCGGGCATCTCCGACCCCGCCGAGGAGGCAGGCGGATGAGCCCGGACCTGAGCACCCGATACCTCGGACTCGATCTGGTGTCCCCCGTCGTCCCGTCGGCCTCGCCGATGGGCCAGCGGATCGACACCCTCAAGGCGATGCAGGACGCGGGCGCCGGTGCCGTGGTGCTGCCTTCCCTCTTCGAGGAACAGGTGGAACACGAGGAACTGCAGCTGCACGGCGTCATGGACATGGTGGCCGACGCCCACCCGGAAGCGCTCACGTACCTGCCCGAGTTCGAGGACTACAACACGGGTGCTCGCGAGTACCTCCGGCATCTGCAGGGGTGCGTTCGTGAACTCGAGGTCCCGGTGATCGCCTCGCTCAACGGCATCTCGGTCGGAGGGTGGGTCGCCCAAGCCAAGCGCATGCAGGAGGCGGGCGCCGCCGCGCTGGAGCTGAACGTCTACTTCATCGCGGCCGATCCCGAGGAAACGACCGACGCCGTGGAGCAGCGCTCCGTCGAGCTCGTCCAGGCCGTCCGGACCGAGATCCAGATCCCGCTCGCCGTGAAGATGGGTCCGTTCTTCTCATCGGTCGGCCATCTGGCCCACCGGCTCGTCGCCGCCGGAGCCGACGGCCTCGTGCTCTTCAACCGGTTCATGCAGCCCGACATCGACCTGGAGACGCTCACGGTCGCGCCGGCCCTGCACCTGTCGACATCCTCGGAGCTCTTGCTTCCGCTGCGTTGGATCGCGATCCTCCGCGATCACGTGCACGCGTCGCTCGCGCTCACGACAGGGGTCCACACGGCCGAGGACGCGTTGAAGGGACTCCTGGTCGGTGCGGATGTCGTGATGATGGCGAGCGCGCTACTGCACGAAGGACCGGGCCATCTCCGCACCGTGCTCGACGGGATCGACGCGTGGATGGGCGAGCGGGGGTACGCCTCGGTCGATGAGCTTCGCGGCTCGATGTCGATGCGCAACGTGCCGAACCCCGTGGCGTTCGCCCGAGCCAACTACGCGCGCCTGGTCACCTCGTTCGTCTCCCCCTACGACTGGCGGATGAGCGACTCGGGTCCGCTCGCTTGACCCCGTAGCATCTCGGTCATGGAGACCGAAACGCTACGCGCCCGCATCCACGACGACGTCCCCCGCATGATCGACGAGCTCTCGGGCCTCGTGGCCATCGACTCGGTGGGGTACCCCGGTCATGACCCCGCCAAGGTGCGGGCCTCGGCCGAACGCACGCGGGACATCCTGCGGAACGCAGGGGTCAAGGACCTGCGTCTGCTCGAGTTCGACGGTGGCCACCCCGCGGTGTTCGGGCAGATCCAGGGCCCCGCCGGCGCGCCGACACTGCTCCTGTACGCCCACCATGACGTGCAGCCGGCGGCGACGCCGCAGGACTGGTCCACCCCGCCCTTCGAGCCCCAGGTGCGTGACGGACGGCTCTACGGGCGAGGCGCGGCCGATGACAAGAGCGGCGTCGCCATCCACGCAGCGGCGATCCGAGCGCTCCTGTCCGACGGGCCGCTCCCGTGCACCGTGAAGGTCCTCGTGGAGGGCGAGGAGGAGTGCTCCACCGAACACCTGCCCGATCTGGTCCGCGGACACGCCGATCTGCTGCAGGCCGATGTCGCGGTCATCGCCGACGGTGGCAACCACCGGACCGGCACGCCCACGATCGGGATCAGCATCCGGGGTTCCACCTCCGCGGAGATCCGCGTGGACGTCCTCCCGATCGCGCAGCACTCGGGCTCATTCGGAGGACCGATGCCCGACGCCATCACGGCCCTGGCCCGGATACTCGCCACGTTGCACGACGACGATGGCGAGGTCGCCGTCGGGGGCCTGCATTCGTTCGCCTGGCCGGGGGTGGACATCCCCGCCGCGGACTTCCGCGAGGAGGTCGGCGTCTTCCCGGAGGTCGACCTGCTCGGGAGCGGCACGATCGCCGAGCGGACGTTCTCCAAGCCGTCGATCAACGTCTTGGCGTTCGAAGCGCCGCGTATCGACGAGGTGGCGAACCAGATCGTGCCCACCGCGCGCGCCGTGGTGGGGCTGCGCCTGGCACCCGGCGAGGACCTGCCCAAGGCGGCGGCCGCGCTCGAGGACCATCTCCGCGAAGCAGCGCCGTGGGGCGTGCGCGTCGACGTCAGCGTCCAGGAGCCCGGCTCGGGCTACCTGGTGGATACCTCGACGCCGGCCTACGCCGTCGCAGAGGCGGCGCTCGCCGAGGCGTTCGGCGTCGCTGAGGTCCTCGCCATGGGCTCGGGCGGCTCGGTGCCGATCGTGCCCATGCTCGCGGAGACCTTCCCCGGCATCCAGATCCTCATCGTGGGTGCGGGCGACCACCGCTCGAACATCCACTCGATCGACGAGAGCGTGGATCTGGCCGACCTGGAGCGGATGGCGCTGGCGGAGGCGATCATGATCCGCAACCTCACGGGCTCGTGAGCACACCGGGAGGCCGCATCGACGGCCTCCTGCACCGGATGGCGCGACTGCTGGAACCCATGGTCGCGGCCGAGGATCCCCGCCGCTACTTCCTGGCGGTCTACATGCGCACGACCGCGGCCGTGAAGACCGAGCTCGAGGCGGGCGCGCTCGGGGGCTTCGCCGACCCGGCCTGGACCGAGACCTGGGACCTGGCGTTCGCGGACTTCTACCTGGATGCCGTGGAACGGTGGAACGAGGACGGTTCGGCGCCCGGCCCGTGGCAGGTGGCGTTCGGCTCGGCCACCGACGGGCCGCGCGTCCCTCCGATCCGCCACCTCGTGCTCGGCATGAACGCCCACATCAACTACGACCTCCCCCAGGCGCTGCTGGCGGTGATCAGCGACGAGGAGTTCGACGACCCGGATCTGCTGAAGCGGCGTGAACAGGACCACCGCCACGTCGACGAGATCTTGGCCGCCCGCGTCTCGGCCGAAGACCGCCTCCTGAGGGCGGTGGAGATCCCGGGTGATCGCACGCTGCTCGACCGAGCCCTCACGCCCTTCAACCGCGCGGCCACGAAGCGGTTCCTCGGCGAGTCGCGAGCGAAGGTCTGGCGCAACGCCCACGCGCTCAGCCGAGCCCGCCGGCAGGGACCGGCGCCGCTGAAGGCTCGGCTGGACGAACTCGGGGCGCGATCGGCCGAACGAGTCGCCGACCTCCGTCGTCCCGGCCAGGTGCTGCTCCGTCTGTCGCGCCAGGGGTTCGGGGTCATGCTCGACGGGGCTTGAGCCGAGCCGATGCTACGGTGGACGCCATGAGCGATGAGACCGGCCCTGAGGTCATGCAGGCGATCCCCGTGCCACCCGGCGAGGCAGGAACGGAGCAGCCGGCCGGGGAGACCATCGCCGAACCGGCCAAGCTGCTGCGCATCGCCAGCATGGTCCGGGAACTGTTGGAGGAGACGCGCCAGACGGCGTTGGATGAACCGGGGCGCAAGCGGCTGGCGCAGATCTATACGCGTGCGATGGGCGAGCTGACGGGGGTCCTTTCCGAAGACCTGCGGGACGAGCTCGCGTCCCTGGCACCGCCGGTGGACGAGGTCCCCACCGAGGCCGAGCTCCGGGTGGCGCAGGCTCAGCTCGTCGGCTGGCTCGAAGGCTTGTTCCACGGCATCCAGGCGGCGATGTTCGCCCAGCAGGCGGCGGCCCGCGCACAGTTCGAGGAACTCCGTCGGCGAGGCCTCCTGGCGCAGAACCCCCAGCCGGATGGTCAGGTCCCCGGCGGCGCGGACGGTCCCCCCCAGCGCGGCGGCCAGTACCTCTAGTCGGCCACCGATGACTGCGCAGCCGCGGGCGCGACGCGGCGCTCGGTCGGATCTCGGGTCAGCAACTGCGCAACGAGCACAGGGATCAGCGTGGTCACGATCGCGAGCAGCGCCACGACGTTCGTGATCGGCCGCCCCCTCGGCCGGAACAACGACTGGAAGATCCACACCGGGAGCGTCGGATCCTGCGCGCGCGTGAACGTGGTCACGATGACCTCGTCGAACGACAGCGCGAACGCGAGGATCGCCCCGGCCAGGACGGCGGTGGCGACGTTGGGCCACACGACCCACCGGAAGGTCTGGAACCCCGAGGCGCCCAGGTCGGAGGAGGCCTCGACCACGTTCGGCGACATCCGTCGCAGCCGCGCGACGACGTTGTTGTAGACGATCACGATGCAGAACGTCGTGTGCCCGATCACGATCGTCCAGAACCCGAGCGGGACACCGAACTCGTCGAAGCTGGATCGCAGCGCGATCCCGGTCACGATGCCCGGCAGGGCGATCGGGAGCACCACGATGAACGCCAGCGCGTCCCGGCCGAAGAAGCGCGAACGGTAGACGGCCGCGGCCATCGCGCCGCCCAGTGCCATCGCGGCGAGCGTGGTCACGGCGGCCACCTTCAAGGTGAGCCCGAACGCCCGCCACATCTCCTCCTGGGCGAACGCTTCCCCGAACCACTTGGTCGTGAGACCCGGCGGTGGGAACGAGAACGAGCTCGATTCCGTGGTGAACGCGTAGAGGACGATGACCGCGAGCGGGAGGTACAGGAACCCAAGGACGAGCGCGGTCGACACCTTGAGCCCCCATCCCGCGCCCCCGCCCGCTCGCTGGCTCATAGAGCCTCGAACGCGCCCGCACGCCGGGCGAGGAGCAGATAGACCACCATGATCGCCATGGCGACGAGGGTGAACGCGGCGGCGAGCGGATCGTTGTTCACGACACCCTGCTGCACGTACACCATCTGGCCCAGGATGTACTCCGAGCCGCCGAACATGTTGGGGAGGATGAAGTCGCCGAGCGTGAGCGAGAACGTGAAGATCGACCCGGCCACCAGACCGGGCTTCGCGAGGGGGATCACGATCCGGCGGAACGTCATGCCCGGGCGCGCGCCGAGGTCGCCCGCCGCCTCCAGGTAGGACCCAGGGACCCGCTCCAGCGCCGTGATCAGCGGCAGGATCATGAATGGGAGCCATAGGTACGTGTAGACGATGATGAGGCTGGTCTTGGAGGCGATCAACGTGGGCCCACCGATCACCGGCGCCTCCAGCAGCAGCCGCACCGCGCCGTCGAGCCCGACCTTCTCCAGGAACCAAAGGAGCACGCCGCCCTCCGAGAGCACGAGCCGCCACGCCAGGGCTCGCACCACGTACGAGGACCACAGCGGCATCAGTGCGGCGAGGTAGAGGAACGTCTTCATCCGCGGCGTCGCGTATCGCGCCGCGAGGTACGCATACGGGAAGGCGATGATCGCGGAGAGCACCGTCACGGTGGCCGCGATCCCCACGGTGCGGATGATGATGTCGCGGTTCGCGGGCTCCCACAGCGACGCGTACGTCGACAGGGTGAACGTCTTGTCCAGGAGCCCCGTGAACTCCTCGAGGCTCCAGAACGAGAATCGGAGCAGCCCGACGATCGAGCCGAGGTAGACGACGACCAGCCAGAGGATCGCCGGGGACAGCAGGACGAGAAGCTTCGCGACGGGGTGCCGGAAGAAGAAGGCGGAGCCCCGCCGCGAACCGCGGGAATCGCTCAACGCCATCGCGGCACACTCCCGGAACGCACGGCGGGAGCCCCGAAGGGCCCCCGCCGCACGTCGTCCGCGTTTCGGAGCACGGAGGCTCCGATCAACGCCCGCCGATGATCGCCACGTACGTGGTGACCCACACGTGGTACGGCACGCACACCTTGCCCAAGCCGGGCTCGAAGCAGTCGGCCTGCGGGGTCTTCCACCACAGGATCTCGTCGAAGGTGTCGAGGCCGTTCGTCGAGCACCCGTCGGGACCGAGGAACTCGTTGCCCTCACAGGCCTCGAGCACCACGGGGATCGTCCCGAACCAATACGCGAGGTCGCCCTGCAGCTTCGTGTTCAGCGACCACTCCATCCACTTGTACGCGCAGTTCGGATTCGGCGCCTCCGTGTGCAGCATCGTGGTGTCGGCCCAGCCCGCCGCGCCCTCCTTCGGGACGACGCTCTTGAAGTCGGTTCCGGCACCCGGGACGTTGTTGGCCATGAATCCCCACGACCCTGACGCCACGGCCTCACCGGAGGCGAAGTCATCCATCTGGACGTACGCGTCGTGCCAGTAGCGGTGGATCAGCTCCCGCTGACCACGCAACAACTCGGCGGCGGCGTCGAACTGCTCCTGGTTGAGCGCGTACGGGTCCTCGATGCCGAGTTCCGGTTGATGGGCCTTGAGGTACAGGGCGGCGTCCGCGAAGTAGATCGCCCCGTCGTAGGCCTGGACCCGTCCCGCGTTCGACTCCCCGTCCGGCAAGGTCTGCTCTTCGAACACGACATCCCAGCTATCCGGCGGGTCGTTCTTGAAGGCGGCCGTGCTGTACAGGAGGACGTTCGAGCCCGACGTGTACGGGGTCCCGTAATGCTCCATCGTCCCGTCCTGGTCCGTGTCGACCGTGTGCCACGCCGCCTCCTGCAGGCGGGGATCGATCGTGTCGTAGGACGGGATCAGGTCGATGTTGACCGGCTGGACCGTGCCGCCCTCAACCAGGCGAAGGCTCGCGTCGCCCGATGCGGTGACCAGGTCGTACTCCCCGCCGCCCTGCATCAAGGCCACCATCTCGTCGGACGTGTTCGCGGTGGTGACGTTCACCATGCACCCGGTGTCCGCCTCGTACTCGGTGACCCAGTCGATCTCCTCAACGGTCTCGCCCCGCTCGATGTACCCGGCCCAGGCGACGATGTTCAGGGCTCCCTCGCCCTCGCCGACCTCCGTCATCCTCGGGTCGTCGGGGTCGAGCGATCCTCCCCCCGTGGCGCCGGGGCCCGTGACCGTGACGGTCGACCCCTCGCCGCATGCCACGGCGACGAGCGCCAACACGGCCGCGAGCGCGATCGTGCGCATCGACATCCTCATGCTCTTTCCTCCTCCGGGTCCTGGGACCCCTCTCGCTGCTCGACCTGACGGGCATGCTGACGCTCCCATGAGAGCCAGACCCGCCGGCCGCGCACCTGCAACGCCTCCATCGATGATGTACGTAGGTTCTGCTGCATGGCGACGAGTTCGCCGCCGATATCGAGCGCGACCACGTAGCGCGTGAACGCCCCGAGGTAGATGACCTTGGTCGTCTCACCCGCCACGACGACCACGCCATCGGCCGTCGTGGGCTCCTGCTGATCGACGTGGATCTTCTCCGGGCGGATGGTCACCGCGTGCGGCGAGCCGTTCACCACGCGGGCGGGTTCCCCTTCCAGCACATTGGAGACCCCGACGAAACCGGCTACGAATCCAGTGGCCGGTTGCTCGTAGACCTCGGCGGGCGAGCCCACCTGCTCGATCCGGCCCTCGTTGAAGACCGCGAGGCGGTAGCTCATCGTGAGCGCCTCCTCCTGGTCGTGGGTCACGTAGATGAACGTCAGCCCCACGCGGCGCTGGATGTCCTTCAGTTCCACCTGCATGGCCTGACGGAGCTTCAGGTCCAAGGCTCCTAGGGGTTCGTCCAGCAGGAGCACCTTGGGGCGCAGCACCAGCGCGCGGGCCAGCGCGACCCGCTGGCGCTGGCCCCCGGAGAGGGCCGCCGGCCTGCGAAGCTCGAGCCCTTCGAGCTGGACGAGCCGGAGCGCCTCGCGTGCCCGCTCGTGGCGTTCGTGCTTCGCGACCTTACGCACCCGGAGCCCGTACGCGACGTTGTCCAGGACGTGCATGTGCGGGAACAGGGCGTAGTCCTGGAACACCGTGTTCACCTCGCGCTCATGCGGTGGGAGGCTCCCGACATCGTCCCCGCCCAGGAGCACCCGGCCCTCGGTAGGTTGCTCGAACCCCGCGATCATGCGCAGGCAGGTGGTCTTTCCCGAGCCCGATGGTCCGAGCATCGAGAAGAACTCACCCTCGGCGACCTCGAGGTCGACGCCGTCGACCGCCACCACGTCACCGAAGCGCTTGACAACGCCCTCGAGGCGCACCGCTGCATGAGTGGTCCGCTGCAGGACTGCGGCAGTGATCGAGATCCCCCCTCGGCGTCGGCCAGGTCGGGCGCTATCTTGGCGGGCGCCGCGCGTGCGCGCAACACGGGTCGCCCGCGCGGGAGCCTTCACGGGCGCGCGAGGCCCCGCGTCAGGACATGCACGATACGCGGCCCACCGTAGATCAACCCCGTGTAGACCTGCACGGTGGCTGCCCCCGCCACCAGGCACGCCCGGGCATCTTCGGCCGTGAGGACCCCACCGCAGGCATGCACGGGCACCACGGCGCCGGTCGCCTCTCGCACCGCGGCCACGAGCTCGGGGGTCTGGCCGCTCAGGGGTCCGCCGGAGAGCCCGCCACGGCCGGTCGGCATCCGCGCGTCCTCGACGGGCACGGTGTTGCCGCAGGTCAGACCGTGCGCGCCCGCGTCAACCGCGGCCGTGGCCATCGCGAGCACCCCCGCCCGCGAGGCCTCGTCGATGAACGGCGGGAGCTTCACGAACACCGGTCGATCCGTGCGTTCAGTGAACGCGGTGGTGATCGCGGCAACATGGTCGGCCCGATGGGTCCAGCCGGCGTTCGGACTGCTGGCGTTGAGCTCGATCGCGTCGGCGTGGGGGGCGACCAGCTCGAGCGCCGCCACGGCGTCGGAGAGTTCCTCGTCGGCCAGGCTCACCCAGCGAGAGGTGGTCCGCGGCGCTCGAGCAAGGGCCGCGGCGGCCGCCGCGGCCCCGGGGTTGGGCAGCCCCATCGCGTTGACCAACGCCCGGCGCGCCGGATCGCGGGCGATCCGCGGCCGGGCGTTGCCCGGCCGCGGGTGCAACGTCAGCGTCCCGCCCACCACG
>JBKJXU010000177.1:0-5706 GCA_046716145.1 Actinomycetota bacterium | reverse complement strand
GGGGGGGGGGGGGGGCTGCTTTCTGTGCCGCGGGGGCCCCGGGGGGGGGGGGGCCCCCCGCGGGGGGCCCCCCCCCCCAACCACGCGCCCAGACCGGACGCTCCACCCACGCCCCGGGCCCGCCGATGACTCCCAGTGTGGGTACCGACCCGTCATCTCCCGGCTCGTCGGTCGTGAGCCGTACGATGACGTCCATGACCGAGGCTGCGTTCTTCGACCTCGACAAGACGATCGTCTCACGGTCGTCCTCACTGGCGCTGTCGGGGCCCCTGTACCGCGCAGGCATGGTCTCGCGCGGCCAGCTCCTGCGCGGCGCGTACGCCCAACTCGTCTACCTGCTGGTCGGGGCGGACGAGCGCCGCATGGACCGGCTGAAGGAAGGCATGCTGCAGCTCACGAAGGGCTGGGACCGCTCCCAGATCGAGCGGCTCGTGCAAGAAGTGCTGCTCGACGTGATCGACCCCTACGTCTACGAGGAAGCTCTCGACCTCATCGAGATGCACCGCTCCGAGGGACGGCAGATCTACATCGTGTCGTCTTCACCCGAGGAGGTCGTGCGTCCACTCGCGCGGCACTTCGGGGTCAAGGGTGTCATCGCCACCCGTGCGTTCGTCGGCGACGACGGCCGCTACACGGGCGAGCTGGAGTTCTACGCCTACGGCGAACAGAAAGCAGAAGCGATGCGAGGGCTCGCTGAGAAGTATCACCTGGACCTCGCGGGTTCCTACGCGTATTCCGACTCCGTCACCGACGTGCCGATGCTCGAGGTCGTCGGGCACCCGGTCGCCGTGAACCCGGACAAGGACCTGCGGCAGCTGGCCGAGGAGCGCGGGTGGGAAACGCGCAACTTCCGCCGGCCCGTGCAGCTTCGTTCGCGCATCGCCTCCGCGGTACCGCCGCCGCGCCCCGGCGTGCTGGCTGCGGCCGCCGGCGCGGTGGCCGTCGTCGGTGTGTTGGCGTGGGTTTCGCTCCGCTCTCGCGGGCGGCGCGCGCTCGCGTGAGCCGGGTTTGCTTCCACCCGGGACCGGGTGTACGTTCACGGTGGATGCCGAGAGGCACCCGCGAGGGGAGCAGAACCCACGCGCGAGTCAAGCCGCGGGAGGCAAGCCTCAGGACCCGGGGCGTTCGACCCCGGCTCCCGGGGACTGTGCGGACCAGCGCCTGATACCTGCTCCCCTCGCTCTACGTCTCAGCTCACGCGCTCGGGGCGGTGGTCGTAGCGGAAGCGCGAACCCAGCGGGTACGCGTCGCGCCCGCCCCAACCGAAACCACCGCGGTACATGAACCGGCGCAGGGCGAACTCCTGCTCGGGCGTCTCGCCCGCCTCGTTGCGATCCTCGTTCAGATCGATCACCGCGCCGAAGGCCCGGCCCGTGAACGGTCCGCTCGGATCGTCGGGGGAGGCGATCGGTTCGTAACAGGCGCCGACGTCGGTGATCAGGTCGGTCTTCTCGTCTGCTTCGAGTTGCTGCATCACGGTCGTGAGGTAGCGGATCACCTTCTCGTGGCACGTGATCTCGCCCAACACCGGCACCGTGGCCGTGGCGATACGGTCATCGATCCAGACCGGGTCGATCACCAGCGCTCCCGGCGTCGCGGGATCGGGGTAGGCGGTGAACTCGCCGAAGCGCACCTTCAAGGCCGCCGGCGGAAGTTCGCGATCGTTCGCCCGGAGATACCGCGTGTCACCCGGTGCGCGTACCTGGGCGACGTCGAACGGGTGGTCCGCCGGTATGTAGGGCAGGAACAGCGAGGCCAAGCGCTCGGGGTTGGCCGACGCGTTGGGCTTGAGATGGAAGAGCACGTAGCGCTCGTGGGTCACGCCGATCGTCTCGCCGGTCGTACGGGTCACGAGCAACTCGTAGCCACCCATCAGGTGATCGGGGAGCGTCCCGGCGATCGTGAGTATCTGCCCTGTGTCGAACGTGAGGGTCGCGCCCTCGCCCAGACCGCGGAGGTTCGCGGCGGTCTCCGACAGGATGCCTTCGGCCGGCTGCAGGTCCGAGACGAGCCTTCGTTCGGGCTGGGGTATGAACGACGCGAACGCGGGCTCGAACCCGGTGGTGTCGATCGGGATCATGTAGGGCTCCAGCGGCTGATCCACCGGGATACCGGCGGCGTCCACCGAGCCGGTCATCCACGCGATATCCGCCGTCGCCACCGTGACGTCCCCGACGACCGGGACCGTGGTGAGCTGGGGACCGAACTGCTCGGGGAGCCCGCCCGGGATCCAGGTCAGCCAGGTTTCGGACTGCGGGTCCGGCGATGGGCTCGTGCTCCCGCTCGGCGTGGGAGACACGGTGTCGACCCCGTCACCGCCACTGCGCAGGACGCCCACCGCGAGCACGCCCGTGCTCCCGATCGCGAGGACCGCGACGAACGCTCCGAGCGCGCGAAGCAAAGCGCGGCGTGTGAGGTCATCCATGGGCCCGGCGAGTGTATGACGCACGCGCCCCTCACCCCGCAGGGGAGCGAACTAGCCCGACAGTGCGGGGTGGCTGAGCAGCCCGAGGAGCCGTTCGGCGCGGTCGGCCGCCTCGCCGGGGCGTCCCGCGGTGACGGCGGATGCGATGGCTCGCAGTTCGCGCTCGAGGGTCGGGGTGAGGCTGCCCGGGGGGCGGCGGACGGCCGGGTCCAGCCGTGCGACGGCGCGTTCGAGCCTGCCGACCTCGCCTCCGCTCTCGCGCCGGCGCCGGTGCTCGCTCAAGGAGATCACCATGCCCATGGACCCACCCTAGCCCCCGGCTCTGACATCGGATGGATGAGGGCGCTGAAGGACAGGTTGCGGGGGCCTACGCGACCCTCACGCTCGTGACCGGCGCCAACCGCTGGGCCACCGTGAACCACGATCGCCCCGCGTCGATGCTGCCGAACACCTCGCCGCTGGTGGCACCGAACCAGAGCCCGAGGCCATCTCCCTCGCCATCACGGTCGAAAGCCTGGCGCAAGATCGTGAGGTAGGCATCCGAACCCGGGAGTCCGTCGCCGCGAGCCGTCCACGAGGCGCCGGCGTCGCGTGTCTCGTAGACGCGGAGCCTCCCGTCCACGGTGACGCGGTCAAGGTCCGCGACCATCGGGATGACGAACGCGCTGTCGGGATCGGCGGGATCGCCCACGATCGGGAACCCGAAATCGCTCGGGAGCCCGTCGGCGATCGAGATCCACGTCTGCCCCTCGTCGTCGCTTCGGTACACGCCCCCGTGGAACTGCATGAACAGCCGCTCGGGCCGAAGCGTGGCGCGGTGCAGGTTGTGCACGCAGATGGCGTCGGTCGTCTCGCGGACGTCCTCGGGCACGTACCGCGGCACGATCCCCATGGTGGACCGGCTCCAGGTCTGGCCACCGTCCTCGGTGCGCCAGTAGCCCACGGCCGAGATGCCGAGCCCGAGCCGCAGGGGATCGCCCGGCCAGCTCACGATCGAGTGCAGGCACAGGCCGCCGGCACCGGGGTTCCAGTCTTCACGGCCGGGCTGGTCCCACAGACCCCGGTTCAGCGACCAGGTGAGCCCTCCGTCGCGGGACTCGAACAGCGCCGCGGGATCGACCCCCGCCCAGAGTTGCCCGTCGGCCTCACCCACGCGCACGACCCAGATCCGTTCCAGCGTGGCGCCCGTGTCCTTCGGCATCGCGAGGCTGGCCGCGTGCTCCCACTCACCGAGCGGGTCCATCGTGTGCATCAACCGCGGACCGTAGAAACCCGAGGTGACCGCCGCGATGTACCGGCCGGAGCGCGGGTCGCGCATGGCGTACTCCACGACATCGCCTCCGAACGCGCGACCCGCCACCTCGTAGGGACCGTCGCCGTCGCCTCGCACGACGAACAGTCCCTTCTTCGAACCGATGAGCAACTCCCGCATCAACGACCCCCCGTGATCGCCGGCAGGATATGCAGCCGGTCACCCTGTGTGACCGCCGCGTCCTCCCGGACCCGCTCGCCGTTCAGGAACACGTTCACGTGCTGCCGGACCCTGCCCTGTTCGTCCAGGACCCATCCCACGGTCTTCGGCCATGCGTCTTCCAGCCGGTGCAGGACCTCGCCCACGGTGGTGCCTGCCAGGTCCAGCGAGGAGTTCCCGCCGCACAGGTCCTTCAGCGGCGCGCGCACGACGACCTCGGGCATCGGTTGAGGCTACCCCCTCGCCCCGACACGCACACGGCGGCCCTCACTGGGCGGACGGCGTCGACAGCCCCCACTCGAAGTGGTGCCCGTCCGGGTAGAGGAAGCCGCCACCCCACTTGAAGCCGTGCGCCTGGAAGATCCTCACGACGCGCCGGTCGAAGACGGGCTCGGTACCGATCGGGTTCTGCGGCGCGTTGATATCGATGGCAGCTCCGTAGGCGTGCTGGCTCGGCGGAGCGGTAGACGAACGCCGGACCGTGCGTGCCGCCCAGCACCCCGAGTAGACCGTGATCTCATCCCCGAGGCCCGCGGCGACCACCTCCTGGAGCGCGGCGACCAGCGGCGGGATCAACGCCTCGTGACACGTGACCGTGCCGAGGAGCGGAACCTCCCGCGTGACGATATGCGCGTCGACCCACGCGGGGTCGATGTCGAAGAAGGCGGTGTCCGCGGGGTGACGCGCCGCGGCGAACTCCCCGAAGAGGGTCTTCGTGACCACGGGCGGGTTCACGCCGCTCGCGATCCGCATGTACGGACCGCCGCCGGGCGCAAGGATGAGGATGTCGGTATCGGGGATCAGCGACCCCATGATCCGCGCGAACCGGGCATCGGTCATCTGCCCGTCGGGCAGCGAGAGCAGGTACCGGTCGTTGACGATCCCCAATCGCCGTCCCAGATCGCGCGAGACGAGCATCTCCGCGAAGCCCACCACCGGATCGGGCACCACGCCGCCCACGATGACTTCCTGGCTCCCGAACACGAGGGTGCCGCCGGCTCCGATCCCCCGCAGTGCCGCGGAGGACTCGCCGAGGATGGCCAGCCCGTCGCTGAGCACGGTTCGCAGCGGCCCGCGCGATGACTCGGGCATGAACGGCTCGTACGCGCTCGGCGTCACGGCGAAGGCGTCGATGGGGATCTCATACGGCGGGTCGGGGTGGTCCACGACGTCATGCTTCGCGTCGCGGCTCTCCGTCATCCACAGCGTGTCGCCGGCGACGACCACGGTGGTCTCCAGGCCGGGCTCGGCCTGTGCCGCCGCCGCGAGGCCGTCGGGGAGCGTCCCGGCGATCCATGCGAGCCACGCGGGAGGCATGTCGTCGGCCGGCGCCGGTGAGGTGGAGGGCGATACGCGGTTTCCCCGTCCGCCGGGCGGGTCCGCCGCGTGCCGCGGCAGTGCCACCACCACCGTGGCGATGATGAGCGTGGTCGCGAAAGCGGCCACGATGCGGCGCTGTGTGCGTGGTCCCGGGTCGTCCTTATCCCGCATCCTCGGAGCCTACGGCGCGTCGCTCTCCCCGTGTCCTGGGACGCCTCGCTCGAGGCTATCTGTGTCGATCACGTGACGGATGTCACGACAGGCCGATCCCTCCCGCCACAGGATGCGAACTCCCTCTCGGATCCGAGCGAGATGAAGCTCTCGGTGTTCGTGGATCGCCACCGATGCGGCTTCACCGGCTGCGTAGCGCCCGTGAGCGAGAACCCGTGGCTGCGCTGCGCGTTCGGGCAAGCCCCCGTCGAGGCTTCACGCAGCGTCGAAGGCACACCTCGCCGAGGGTCACTGGAAGCGGATCGCGGGGGATCCCAAG
>JBKJXU010000176.1:0-6493 GCA_046716145.1 Actinomycetota bacterium | reverse complement strand
TCCTCGTAGATGTCGGCGACGCCGTCGACGAAGGCTCGCGCGCGAGCCGGCTCCCAGTCGAGGTCGCGCACGGGCTCGGGCCGATCCACCGTCACGCCCTTTTCTGCGACGCGAGCCGGAAATACTCCACGGCCATCCAGTCGCGCATGCGGTCGCCGAAGACCTCGACGAGCCCGCCGACCTGGCTCTCGTGCGCCTGGATCGCCTCGAACTTCAGGTCGAGCACCTCGTCGGGCAGCTCGTAGTCGATCGCCAGCGACCCGCGCGGAACGATCGGCGGTGTGCCCGGCAGGAAGATGCCGAACGGCTCGAGCCGTGGCAGCCACGTCGCCGCCCACTCGGGCGTGACGGTGGCGTGATACAGCCGGGCCCCCGGCTTCGCGGCAGCCTCGAACGCCTCGCCGACCCAGTCCGAGACGCTCTTGTGCCCCTCGTGTCCGGTCATGCCGTCGGGTCCGAACGTGAGCACCGTGTCGGGCTGCACCTCACGCATCACGTCGAGCACCTGCGCGCCGCCGGAGGCATCGAGCGGGGTCTGCATGTCGACGTCGAGGAGCCCCTCGAGGAACCGGTGCTCCTCGACACCGAGGATCTCGAGGCTCCGTCGCATCTCCTCGGTGCGGACCTCAGCCATGCGTGCCGACGGCCACCGTTCCTCGTCCATCGAGCCCCCCTCACCACGTGTAGCGGTGACGTCGACGACTCGTTGCCCGGCCGCGGCGGCCACCGCCATGAGACCCGACGATAGGTAGATGTCGTCGTCGGGATGGGCCCAGACGCCGAGCAGCGTTCCGAGCTCCGCCTCCACCTCAGCCCACCTTCCGCACGAAGTGGTAGGCGAACGTGTGCCCGCCGTAGGCCAGGGGGATCATGTCGGTCTCGACCGGACACGTGGTCCCGTCCTTCCGCACGCCCGTGAAACGGAACGTGACCGGGAACGCGAGCGCCTGCACGCGGTTCCAGTAGGCCCACGAGAACATCGACTGGTCGTCCTCGGCCACGATGCGCTGGAGCAGGCGGGGCGTGTCGTTCAGCTCGCCCGGCGAGTCGTAGCCGAACAGCTGCGCGAAACGCTCGTTGCAGACCCAGTGCTCCTCGTCCAGCCACACGTAGACGGCGTCGGGGCTCGCCTCGAAGATGGGAGCCAGGTGCTCCGCCAGCTCCTTCGTCGCGACGTCATGATCCACCACCGGGCTCATCGCCACCTCCTCGAGTGGTGTTTCGCCGAGCGGCAGTCTGCCCTATCGCGGGGCGTCGCGCATCTCCTGCTCAGCGGACCTCGCGGACCATCGCTCGGATCTTCTCCATGACGTGATCGGGGACGCTCTCCGGCTGACATCGCTCCCGGACCAGATCCTTCAGGTGTCGGCGGAAGTCGGCCCGGTCCATGCACCGGCCGCAGTCGACCAGATGCAGCTCGATCCGCGCAGCCACCACCGCGTCCGACTCGCCGTCGAGGAAGGCCTCGATCTCGCGCAGCGCCTCGAGACACTCGGGTCCTCGGTCCGTCTTCTCACCCATCGACCATCCCTCGCTCCACGGCCGTGTCCCATAACGCCTTCTCGAGCGCTTTCCTTCCCCGATGCAGGCGGGACATCACCGTGCCGATCGGCGTGTCCATGATCTCTGCGATCTCCTTGTACGCGAATCCTTCGACATCGGCGAGCAGCACCGGCACACGGAAGTTCTCCGGCAAGGACTCGAGCGCGGCCTTCACGGCGGTGTCCGGGAGCCGATCCAAGACCTCGTTCTCCGCGGACCCTTCCACGTGCAAGGCCCCCAGGCGGTCGAACAGGTACCACTCGTCCAGATCATCGGGGCCCTCCGCGATCCGTGGTTCCCGCTGCTTCTTCCGGTAGATGTTGATGTAGGAGTTCGTGAGGATCCGGTAGAGCCACGCCTTGAGGTTCGTGCCCTCCTTGAACCCGGCGAACCCGCGGAAGGCGCGCAGATACGTTTCCTGGACCAGGTCCTCGGCGTCGCTGGGGTTGCGGGTCATGCGCATCGCCGCCCCGTAGAGGGAGGGGAGCAGCGGCAGCACATCGCGCTCGAAACGCTCCCGGAGCGTGTCGTCGATGGGTCCCGCGGTCTGTGCCACGCCCCAAGCCTAGCCGCGCATGCTGGTTCCGTGGCGTTGGCCGTCCCCCCGCTGCCGCGCCTGTCATACGCGGGAGGCGGTGTCATGATGGGGACACGATGGCGAACGAAGACCGACCCAAACCCACGCGCCCCGGATCCGGGAGCGGCACCGGGCTGCCGAAGCCGAAGATGACGCCCTGGCTGCTCGTCGCGCTGGTC
This sequence comes from Actinomycetota bacterium, assembly GCA_046716145.1. GTDB lineage: Bacteria > Actinomycetota > UBA4738 > UBA4738 > HRBIN12 > AC-51. The sequence goes on along the minus strand of JBKJXU010000176.1, from coordinate 4,195 downwards.
GTGACGGGCCTGATCGTCCTCAACTCGTGGTTCACCACGGCCAGCCGGGACGTCCTCACGTACTCGGACCTGTTCACGTTCCTCGGCGAGGACAAGATCACGGGCACGGTGTCGATCTCGCCCTCGGACGTGAGCGGCACCTATCGGGCCGATGACGGGACCTCCCGGCCGTTCGTCGTGCGACTGCCCCCGAACACGGACACCGCGACACGGCTCGAGCCCGCGCTCGAAGGTGCCAACGTCGGCTACAAGGGCGTGCCCCCCAGCCCGTGGCTCGGCTTGATCGTGAACCTGTTGCCGATCGTGCTCCTGATGGGGGTGGCGTACTACTTCTTGTTCCGGCGGATGGGCGCGGGCGGCGGTGCGAACCCGCTCACGATGGGCAAGAACAAGGTCAAGATCTATGACCGCAAGGAGCTGAAGACCAGCTTCTCCGACGTCGCCGGCGTGGACGAAGCGAAGGAAGAGCTCCGCGAGATCGTGGAGTTCCTCAGGAACCCGAAGAAGTACCAGCGACTGGGCGGACGCATCCCCAAGGGCGTGCTGCTCCTGGGGCCCCCGGGCTGTGGCAAGACCTTGCTCGCCCGCGCGGTCGCCGGTGAGGCGAACGTGCCGTTCTTCTTCATGAGCGGCTCGGAGTTCGTGGAGATGTTCGTGGGCCTCGGTGCCGCCCGCGTGCGAGAGCTCTTCCAGCAGGCTAAGGAGAAGGCCCCGGCGCTGGTGTTCCTCGACGAGATCGACACCATCGGCAAGGGGCGTTCGGGCACGATGGGCTCGGGCTTCGGTGCGCACGACGAGCGCGAGCAGACGCTGAACCAGTTGCTGGTCGAGATGGACGGGTTCGACTCCCAGAAGGGGGTCATCATCATGGCGGCCACCAACCGCCCCGACGTCTTGGACCCGGCCCTGGTGCGGCCCGGTCGCTTCGACCGTCAGGTCGTGGTGGATCGCCCCGACCTGCGAGGCCGCGAGGAGATCTTGCGCGTGCACGCGCGCGGCGTCGCGCTCGCACCCGAGGTCGACCTCCGCACGATCGCCGCCCGGACCCCGGGCTTCACCGGCGCCGACCTCGAGAACGTGGTGAACGAGGCTGCCCTCTTGGCAGCGCGCCGAGAGAAGAACGCGGTCAACGCCGAGGAGTTGGAAGAGGCGATCGACCGCGCGTCGATGGGTCTCGAGCGCAAGTCCCGCGTGATGAGCGAGAAGGAGAAGACACGGGTCGCCTCGCACGAGATGGCCACGCCTTGGTGGCCCACTACTGCGACAACCTCGACCCGGTCCACCGGATCACTATCATCCCCCGCGGCACCGCGGCGCTCGGTCTGACGATGACCCGCCCCTTGGAGGACCGTTACCTCGCCACCGAGCCCGAGTTGAAGGACATGCTCGCGTTCGCGATGGGAGGCCAGGTCGCCGAAGAGGTGGTCTTCGACGAGATCTCCACGGGGGCTCAGAACGACCTCGAGAAGGCCACGCAGATCGCCCGCGCCATGGTGTCGCAGTACGGCATGAGCGAAGCGGTCGGACCGCTGTCGCTCGGCCACGACGATCAGAACTCGTTCTTCACCGGACCGAAGATCTCGAGCGGAACCTCGGAGAAGATCGACCAGGAGGTCATGCGGCTGCTCAACGAAGCCCACGACCGGGCGCTCGCGATCCTGATCGAGCGCCGGGACCTGCTGGACCGGCTCTCCGCGCTGTTGCTGGTGACCGAGACGATCGACGGCGAGGACCTCGAGGTTTACGCCAGCGGTGAGAAAGCGATCCCCTTGCCCGAGGAGGCCCGCGCCGACCTCGAGCAGAAGGCCACCGAGGCCGCGGCGGTCGCGCGCGAAGCCGACGTGGTCCGCAAGCGCCATCCGGCCCAGCCGCTGATGCCGCCCGTGCCGCCGATGCCGGCCGACTAATCGTCGTTCGCCGGCGCGCCGGAGAGCACCAGATCCCAGCGGTCGCGGAACCGATCCAGGAAACGGTAGAAGTTCCGCTTCGACCACGTCGCGCGGGTGGCGGGGTCGGTCTCGAACCACATCCGATGCGTGTGCTTGATCACCGGCACGTCGACGACCTCACACCGCAGACCCGCGTCCCTCACCCGGAACGACCACTCGATGTCGGCGGTGCGGTACCAGCGGAACTTCTCGTCGAACCCGCCCACCGTCCGGATCACATCGCGGCGGAACGCCATCAGGTAGCCCTCGATCGCGTCGCACGCGCCGGGACCCGTCGCCTCGTCGAACTCCCGGAGGTCACGGGTGGTGATGCCGAACGGTCCCGCGATGCCGATCGCGGGATCCGAGAGCGCTTCGAGCAGCGGGCCCACGACATCGCCGGTCGGTTCGACGGATCCATCCATCGCGAGCACGATGTCGCCACGTGCCCGGCGGAGCCCGGCGTTGCGCGCGGTCGCCCAGCCCGTCTCCTCTTCGAGGTCCACGACCTCGACGTCCTCGCCCCATCGATCCAGCCCGGCGCCCGTCACATCGGCGACGACGAACTGCATCGAGCGCCCGCCGGCGTGTGACCGGAACGCTGCGATCGCACGGTCGATGTCCTCGTGCCATCCCTCACAGACCCACTGCACGCTCACGTCGAAGGTCGCCGGCTCGTCCAGGACGTCGTCGACGTCCTCCGCGCGGACCCGGGTCGGCGCCGCATCCACGGGCGCCGCGGCGGGCTCCAGGTGGAAACCCTCGGGGGTGTCCGTGACGGTCCACCCCGCCGCCGTGATCGCATCCCGAAGGCGGTCGGCCTCGGCGAAGTCCTTCGCGGACCTGGCGGCGACCCGGCCCTCGGCCAGAGCCTGGACCTCCTCCGGCACGATCACGGATGCCGCTCCACGAACCGAAGGACCGCCCGATCGGCCTCCTCGGCTCGCTCCGAGTGGAACACGTGGCCCGCCCCTTCGAGCCACACCAACTCCGCGTTCAAGATCCGCGAGGCCAGCATCTGGGCGTTGCCGCGTGCGACCACCTGGTCGGCGGTGCCATGCAGCACCAGCGTCGGGGCGACGATGTCACCCAGCCGTTCGAACGCGCTCCAGTCCTGCATCGCCTCCCATCGTCGGCGTTGGCCCGCCGGATGGTGTGGTCCGGAGGCCCCCGACCGCAGATCCTCGGCGACGTGCTCGGGATGGGCATCGGGGAACCCTGGGGCGTACAGCGCCCGCCACGGCTCCCCCTTCGGCACGCTCCCCGCCTCCGTGGCCACGGCGTGGGCGCGCCCCGCATGCGTGCAGGCGAGGATCAGCGAGCGGACACGATCGGCGCGGGTGAGCGCCATCTCCTGGGCGACCATCCCGCCGAAAGATTGGCCGTAGACGTGCGCGTCGGCAGCGCCGGCATCGTCGAGCACGGCGCACGCATCGGCCACGAACGTGGCCATGTCCACCGGGCCCGCGGGATCATCGGAGTGACCGTTGCCACGATGGTCGAACGCGATGACGAACGCAGCAGCCGAAAGCGTCGGGATGTTGCGTCGCCACCCGGGCAGGTCACCACCCATCCCCTCGAGGAGGAGCAGCGGTGGCGCGGCGGGATCTCCGTGATGCTCGACGTACAGCCGGCACCCGTCCGGCCGGACGACGAACACGACCTCAGGCCGTGGCCATCGCGGTGGCGCCACGCAGCCGAGCAGCCATCGCCTCCAGCGTCCGGAGCGCGATCGAAGGATGCTCGATCAGCAAGCCGCGGAAGACCCACTCCGTCAGGGCCAGGAGCTTCATGTCGGTGGTGGCCGTCACCGTCGCGGTCCGGGGACCGCCGTCCAACAGCGCCAGCTCACCGAAGAAGTCACCGGTCTTGAGCCGGTTGATCCTCTTGCCGCCGATCGTGACGTCGGCCTCGCCTTCATCGATCACGAACAAGCCGGCACCCGGGTGGCCCTCGGCCGCGATCACGGAGCCCGCCTCGTGGTCGATCTGGCGCACCACCCGAGCGATCGCCGCCAGTTCTTTCTGTGAGCACCCCGAGAAGATGGGCACGAGCGCCAAGCGCTTCGCCACGTCCTTCGCTGCCACTTCCGCCTCCGTCCGGACCGGTGACCCGCATGGTACGCGGGAGCGGCCCCCGCGCTCAAGCCTGGCTGGAGCGGTGGTCAACGCGAAGGGGCGCCCTCACGAGCGCCCCTTCGTTCGTCGCGGGGACAGGATTTGAACCTGTGACCTCTGGGTTATGAGCCCAGCGAGCTACCGGACTGC
>JBKJXU010000175.1:0-2813 GCA_046716145.1 Actinomycetota bacterium | reverse complement strand
GTGCCAGGAGTCGAGCGGCACCTGCACCAGCGGGAAGGACTCCTTCGGGACCTCGAGGTTGAACCGGGGCGTGGCCCGAAGGTCGCCCTCGAGGCCGTAGACCCACGCGTGGTAGGGACACTTGATCCCGCGCTGCGCCCGCTGCTCCCCGACCGGGAGCAACTCGTGCCCGCGGTGCCGGCAGATGTTGTGGAAGGCACGCAGGGTCGCGTCGTCGCCGCGCACCACGAGGAACGACTGGCGGCCCACCTGGACGGCGGTCTGGTCGCCGGTGGCAACCAGGCCGAGGTCGGCCTCGCGGCCCACGCACATCCATCCACTCTCTAAGAAGTGACGGACCTCCCAGTCGAAGACCTCGGGGGAGCCGTAGGCGTCACCGGGCAGCGTGAGGGCCTGGTCATAGGGCTGCAGGACCTGCTCGACCGCTTCGAGGTCAAGGGGTGCGGCGCTGCGGACGCGGGATGGCATGGCGGTTGAACCTCCGTTCAAGATCTTGGACGCCGATCATAGCCCAGACCGGGCGCTGATCATGAAAACCCCCGGTCAGAGTGAGGGTGGACGATCCCGAACGCCGTTCAACCCGAGCCGGGCATGAGGCCGAGCAGCGCCGCCTCACGCTCGGTGGTGAGGCCGGCCTGCAGAGGCCACGGTGCACCGCGTTCCTCATCCCAGGCGAGCGCGTCGCGCACGGTCTCGGCCAGCGAGCGGGTCCTCAGGCCCGCCGCCACCGCGCGCGCGTTGGAGAACAGGTGGGCGTTCGGTTCGTCAGGAGTGATCATAGGGAACGGGTCGTCCTGCTCGCTCGCGATGAGGCCCTGGGCGCGGACGAAGGCGTCCCCCGCCCAGACGACGTCGACCTCTGCGCCGGTGGCGCGCGCCGCCTCGCCGATCACGTCATCGAGCGTGTGCTCGCCGGGAGCACCGATCACGCTGAAGGTGCCATCCGTCCTGGCCTCGATCAGGTCCAGGACGAACGCTGCCAGATCGCGCGCGTCGATCCACTGCATCGCTTGATCGGCGGGGGCTGGGGCGAGCATCTGGCCACCGCGCGCGGCCCGGCGGAGCCAGTAGGTGAACCGGTCGGTCGGGTCGTGGGGGCCGACGATGTAGCCGGGACGGATCAGCAGGGCGCGGTCGCCGAAGGCCTTCGACACCTCCTGTTCGCACGCCACCTTGAGGGGCCCGTACGTCTCCCAGGTGATCTCCTCGGTGTCGGGGAACGGCGGCTGGTAGATGTCGTCGTCCTCGGTCGCTCCGGCGCGCGCGTCTTCGCGGTGCGCGGACACCGACGAGATGAAGGCGTAGCGACCGGTACCGGCGAAAGCGCTCGCGGCCTCACGGACCTCCCGCGGCACGTAGCCGCAGAAGTCCACGACCGCATCGAACCTCCGGCCTTCGAGGGCGCCGAACCCGTCGGCTCGGTCGCCGTGCACGTGTTCGGCCTCGGGCCACGGATCGTCGGGGCCCGACCCTCGGTGGAAGATCGTCAGGTCGTGGCCACGCTCCAGCGCCTGGCCGGTGAGAGCCCGTCCCGAGAACCGCCCGCCGCCGATCGTGAGGAGCCGCATCGGCGGGAACCTACCCGAGTTCCCATCGAACGTGGGGTTGACAGACGCCGTCTGTGACGTCATAGTGACGTCGTCAGAGACGGCACTACGACGGAAGGGAGATGCACGATGCACCCCGAGATCACCCGCCAGATCCACCGGCTGGAGCACGCGGCACGCCTGGACGAGGCAGCGCGCTACCGCCAGGCCCTCCGCGGACGCCACCCCCGGCGCCCGGTCCCCGCGAAGGAGCGCTGATGGACCTCACCCCCCACCTGGAGGCGGTCCGTGCCGACCTGGAGTCCCTGGCCGACGAGCAGACGCTCGCCGGACTCGCACGGCTCTCCCGCGTCGTGGAGCCCTCGCTCCAACTGCGCCTTCTCGACGTCCTGGGCGAGGCTGCGCTCGAGCTCTCCGGGCAGCTCCCCGGTGGCCACGCCGAGGTCCGGGTCGCCGCGCGTGACGCCCGCCTGGTCTACGTCCCCGAGGGCCCCGCACGCGAGGACGCGACCCCCGACGAGCAGGACGAGGGCGGAACCTCACGCCTCACATTGCGGATGCCCGAGGCGCTCAAGAACAAGGTCGAGGCGGCCGCCGCGAAAGAGGGCCTGTCGGTGAACGGCTGGCTCGTGCGCACGATCGCGCGCGGCGTGGAGGGGCGGCGCCTGGAGATCGAGTTCGGCAAGTCCAAGCGTGGCTCCCGCGTCACCGGGTGGGCCGAGTGATGAAGCGCCTCGAGGCCCAGTCGACGAGCTTCCCCACCCCCGGCGGGGTCCGGATCGTCGTGGAGATATCCAGCGGCTCCATCACCGTGGAGAACACCGACACCGACGAGACGCGCGTCGACGTCGAGTCGCGCCGCGGCGGCGTGCTCGAGGTCGCCCACGTGCAAGACCACGACGGCACCTCCACCGTGACGCTCCGTTCGAAGAAGCGCTCAGGAGGGGAGCACGACGTCAAGGTCACGTGTCCGTCCGGCGCCGACATCGACGTCACCACGGGCTCCGCGGACCTGCTCGTCCACGGCTTGGCCGGCTCGATCGCCTTCCGCGCCGGCTCAGGCGACCTCTCGTTCGACGCAGTGGCCGCAGACGTGAGCGTCAAGGTGGGCAGCGGCGACGTGATCGGTCACACCGTCGGCGGCACGCTCAGCATGCTCGGCGCGTCGGGCGACGTACGTGTGGGCGAGGTCGGTGGTGACCTCGTGGCCAAGACCGTGTCGGGAGACGCGGCGATCGGCCGGGTGGGCGGTGACCTCACCGTCAC
>JBKJXU010000174.1:0-5977 GCA_046716145.1 Actinomycetota bacterium | reverse complement strand
GGTCGATCACGTCCCGGGCGTCCTCGGCGGTCCGCACATCGATCGCCGACACCGCCGACAGCCCGCGCGCGGCGCCGAACACACCGAACGAGACCGCGCCCGCGAGAGCGGAGCCGGACATGAACGCGGCCAGACCGACCACCACCAACGCCCCGGTCGCCAGGAACGTGAGGAACCCAACACCCCGCCCCGCCCCGTAGAGGAACGCCGTCACCATCGGCGGGAAGAAGGTGCGCCACCAGTCCGGCACCTGTCGCCGGAGCGCCGGTATTGGAACCGCGGCCACACCGAGCGCCCCGAGCGCGTAGGCCAGGGACGCCACCGCGAGGATGATCCACCCTGGCCGGCCGAACGGCGCGTGAAGCGCGGAACCGAACCAGCCCAGCGCAGCCCCGAACGCGGCACCCACGAGCGTCGCCCCCGAAGCATGCACCCCGAGGGCTACCGCCCACCGCCCGCGACCCCCGTAGACCACGGGGGAGATGGTCTCCACCATCGACAGGCCTCAGGGCCCGTGCAGCGCGGACCAGCCCGCGATCGCCGAGGCGAGGATGAGCGAGACGCCCAGCGGATCGCTCAGCACGTCTTGTTCAACTCCCGGTAGCCCACGCAGAACACCCGGAGGTGGCTGGGGCAGTAGCCCGTCACCGCATGATCACCGTTGATGCGGATCCTCGACCGCGAACAGCAATCCACGATGTGCCGCAGGCGGCCCGAGCAGCATCGCGTCCACCCGCCGCCGATCATCGCCCCCTTCACGAAGGGATAGACGTCGGGGACGACCTCCTGGCACATCTTACGGCGGATCTGCGTGTCGGGATCGACGTAGCGTTCGCCGTCGTCATCCACCGCGTAGCCGTACGTGGGGTGCAACGGACGGCCGTAACGGTCCACGCGGGAGAGCGGGGAGAACGGGTGCGGGCACGATCCCGTCGTGAAGGTGTGACCACAGAAGTGGTAGGCCTCGGCGCGCCCGGGCGCGAGCGCCGAGGCCACGAAGCCCCCGCCGGCGAGCGCGACCACGCCGCGCCCCACCTTGCCCAGGAAGCCGCGCCGGCTGGTCCTGGTGGCCAGGGCGCGGCCGATGGTCTGCATCGGAGCGCTCACGCGGCCTCCGAGGTCCGCGATCGCGCGGTGTCCAGCAACCCCTCGATCTGCTCGAGGTTGTTCACGGTCCCCTTGGCTCGCACCACGCCCGCGGTGTCCAGGACGACCGCGAAGGGCGTTCCCGGGACGTTCCACGCGCGCTCCGCCTCGGGGTCGTGCAGGATCACCGCCGCGAAACGCACGGAGGCGGCCGCGGGGCCGAGTGCGGGGGCGACCTCCTTGCAGACCCCGCACGTCGGTGAGGAGAACAACACGACCCGGTCGGGTCCGGGTCCGCCCAGCATCACGGTCGTACCGCTGGCGTCGAGGGCGGGAGCGGGTGGCGGGGCCTCGCCGATCATCGGGCCCTCGGTGTCGATCTCGAGGGCTCCGCGCGGACCCAGGCGCAGGTGGAGCGTGCCCACTTGGCGAGCGAGGGCGACGACCACGACCACGAGCACCACGAGGAGGACCCACTGCACCGTGAACGCCACCGCCCACCACCCCGTCATCGCTTCGTCCAGGTCGGTTGCTCTTCGGGATCGATGAACTGCACGAACGGCGTCTCGTCCTCGGCCAGCCCGACGACGAGTCGCATCTTGCCGTCGTGATCCAGGAGGCGGATGACCGGGCTCCCCTTCGCGGCGAGACCCATCCGGACGCGGACCTTCCCGGCGTGGTCATACAGGCCGAGCGTGGGCGAGCCCTGTTCCGCCAGGGCGTAGCCGTGCTTCACGTCGCCATCGACGACCGAGCTCCCCATCGTGGGCGAGGCCTCCGAACCCAATCCGAACTTCGCCCGGATCCTCCCGTGCTTGTCACCGAAGGCGAGCGAGGCCGACCCGTCGGAGGAAAGGCCGAGCGTGGCGCGGACCTTGCCGTTGTCATCGGCGATAGCGAGACCCGCCGCGCCGTCGGCGTTCACCCCGAACCGGGCGCGCACGCTCCCATCGGCGTCCATCAACGACAGGAAGGGGTGGTCGTCGCCGGAAAGACCGATCCGCATCCGGACCCGCCCCTCCTCGTCGACGACCTCGAACTCCTCGGCCCGGACGATGCGTTTCTTCATGAGGGAAGCGCCCACGGGCGCGCACCTATCGTGGCCTACGCGAGGGGGACGCTCAAGGAACGGAGCCGGGAAAAGCGAGAGACCGCCGGGGCCCGAAAGCTCCAACGGTCTCTCGAGGCGCAGTAGACACCGATCGAGTGCGAGCCGTCAACCTGAGGACGCCGATCTGTCACTCTTTCTCCTCTGGGCCTCAGGGGATCACGATCAACAGGCGGCTGCTCTGCTGTCTGGCATCGCCCGATCCCCCCGCCACGATGACGTCGATCGGGTCCACGTAGGGGGCGACCTCTTCGTCGAAGGCGTCCACCTCGTCGGGGGGAAGGATCTCGCGGAGCAGATCGGTGACCGCCCGGACGTCGAGGAAGAAGACGCCGTCGGACGTGTCCACGAGGCTCACCGCGTTCGCGAACCGATCGGTCTGCGCGATGCCCGTTCCGTCGGCAGCAGCCTGGATCGATGCGCCGACCTCGAACGCCGACGTGCCGATGAACACCATGTCCTCGGAAACCGCCCAGGCGATCGGCACGGGCACGCCGCGCAGCCCGTAGACGGCGACGTCATCGCCACTGGAAAGCAGCGGCTCCGCCTCCACGTCGGGGGCAACGGTTCGGAGCAGCCGACGGATGGCCTGCTCGACGCTCGGTCCGTCGTCGATGCCCAGGGCCATCACGCCGTGGACCGGCTCGCCCCCCTCCGTCGCAGGCTGGATGGCGAGAGCGAAGTCGCCTGACAGCAGGTCAAGGAGCCCGCCCTCGCCCGTCACGCCGAGCTCTTCCAGACGGCCGGCCATCTCGGGATCCTGCTCTGCCAGCGCGTCGATGCCCGAGCGAGCGACGACGTCGACGTTCGCCGCCCCGGCGACGAACATCGCGTTGGCGACCACCGCGTCCAGCGCCGCGTTCAGCTGCGCCGGCGCATCCAGGGCGGCCACGAGCTCCGGGTCCATCGCCGACACGTCTGCGATGGTGACCGCGTCGAACGCGAGCCCGTCCGGCTCGGCCGAGATCGTGATCCCGTACTGCCCGGCCGTCGTGGGGAGCATGCCGGGGGCGACGGCCGGGTCCTGCGCGATCGCCTCGATCAGGGCCTCGGCGTCGACGTAGGCGAGCATCAGCCGGTCCGGCGGCAAGGACGAGGTCGTCTCCGCGAAACCGGCCTGTTCGTCGAGGCTCGGCTCCAGGCCTGCCAACGCGTCCAGGCCGGCGATCACGGCACCCTCCTCGGACCCCACGAGCAGCACGTCGCTCTGGATCGCCCACGCCCCCTGCCCATCCACGACCGTGACATCGGTGCCCTCGTGCTCCCGCTCCGAGACCGTCGAACCATCGCCCGTCATCGCGTCGCGGACCCGCCCCGAAGCCTCTGCCGCGGCGCCCTGGTCGGTCACGTTGACCGCCATAGCACCGAAAGGCTCCCCCTCGCGGAAGTCGACCCAGAACAGGACCTGCGATCCGACCCAGTCCAGATCCTCGTGCGTCAAGCCCACGTCGGCGAACGCCTCATCGATCAGCTCGTCGACCTTGGCACGAACCTCCTCTTCGTCGCCGATTTCAGGGAAACGCGACGCCATGCGGCGCAGGTTCACCTTCTGCGCAGCCGCGGGGTCGAGGTAGAGGGTCATGACCGCATCCGCATCGGCCGGGACGGTGTTCATGAGCATCTCGCCGGTACCGCTCAGGACCCAGAACGCCAGGCCCGCGCCCCCGAGGGCGAGCACGCCGACCACCGCGCCGATGACCACGAGCGGGCCACGGACGCGGGTCCGAGCGCGACTTGGCACCTCGGCTCCGTTCACATCGTTCGTCGGGACCGGGGGCATGCCGGGGCCATCCGGTGGCTGCGGCTGGCTCTCGTCCTCGTTCACGGTTCGTCCCTCACGTCCTCTCGGTCACGAGCTCTCGACGGATGGTGCACGCCCTCAGGCGTTCGGGGATGGGCGTGATCCCGATCCCGGTTCCGCGCGGCAGCATCATGACACCCCCGGGTTCCAGCTCGAAGGGCTCGGTCAGATCTTCGGGGAAGTACCGGGAGGACGCGCTGGTGTCCCCGGGGAGGAGGAAGTTGGGCATCGCGGCGAGCGCCAGGTTCGTGGCTCGCCCGATGCCGGTCTCCAGCATCCCCCCGCACCACACGGGCACGCCCGACTCCGCGCACGCGTCGTGGATCCGGCGAGCCTCGAGCACGCCTCCCACCCGGCCCTGCTTGATGTTGACGATGCGGCAGGAGCCGAGCCCGATCGCGGCGCGCGCATCCGCGGCGCCACGGATCGACTCGTCCAGGCAGAGGTCGGTGCGGATCTTCGCTTGCAGGACCGCGTGCTCAACCAGGTCCTCGTGGTGCAGAGGCTGCTCGATCATGAGCAGGCCGAAGTCGTCGAGGGCCTGGAACACCGACGTCTGATCCAGCCCGTAGGCGGCGTTCGCGTCGACCGACAGGGCGATGTCCGGGTGGTCGGCACGGATGGCCGCCACCCGCTCCACGTCGGTGCCGGGCTCGATCTTCAGCTTGATGCGCTGGTAGCCGTCGGCGAGGTAGCCATCCACCTGCGCGCGCAGCTGATCGGTGGTGTCGGTGATCCCGACGGACACGCCGCACGCGACCTCCTCGCGCGTGCCACCCAGGAACGACGACAACGACCGGCCCTCGGCGCGGAGTTCGGCGTCGACGAACGCGTCGACGAGCGTCGCCTTCGTCATCGGGTTCCCCCGGACGAAGGCCAGCGCTCGCTCCACGGTGTCGATCGTCACGTCGCCGGCGTTCATCAGTGCCGGCGCCAGGACGTCGCGGAGCAGCAGCCAGGCACCACCGATCCACTCGCCGGAGAACCCCGGGTAGCCGTCGTCGGCGACGCACTCCCCCCAGCCCTCCGCCTCGTCCGTGCGGACCCGGGCCAGGATGCACTCCTTCGCGGTGGAGACCCCGAACGACGTCCGGAACGGGGTTCGGAGCGGCAGCCCGACGTGGAAGAACTCCACCTCACGGACGCGGCTCACGTCAGCTCACCTTCGGTAGCCAGGACGTACGCGGACGACGTGCGGTCGAACGCCGCCACGATCAGCCCCTCCGCGAACGCGGCCTCGAGTCCGAGCCGCACCCGATCGCGTTCGCCGGCGGCCGCCGGCGCATCGGCGGCGCGCAGGTCGGCGTACTCCGCACGGACCGGAAGGACGGTGGAACCAGAGGGCACGTCCCGCGGGCCCGGTTCCCTCGTCAGGACCCAGCGCGCCACGAGGCGGTCCGAGCGGTCACCCGCGTTGATGAGGTCGGTCATCTCCCCGTAGAAGTCGGGGAAGAAGCGGTCCGCCACGACACCGAGCTTGCCGAGGTTGAACCACGCGTTGCGCGCCACCATCGGGTCGAAGGTCCAGCGCATCAGCTCGATCCCGCGATCCAGCGCCGCCGCCCGCTGCGCCAGTTTCAAGGCGTACCCGACGCCCACGTGCCGGCGATCCGGGATGGCGGCGACCATGTGCGAATGCACGTGCAGCCCCTCATCGTCCACACCCGCCCAGCCGAGCGCGAACCCGATCAGCCCGCCGTCGGCCTCGGCGCCCCACACGAGGTTGCCGCTGTACCCCAGCGCCTGGACGATCTCGTGATCGACGCGCTGCCCGCCCCAGGTCCGGTCGATCACGCGGTTGACGGCCTCGCCGTCGTCGGGCCGTTCGAGGGCGCGGAGCGTGACCCCGGCGGTCTCCGCGGCGGCCCGCGCGAGGGCCCACGGGTCGGTCATGGGCCGGAGTTTAGGCCAGGCATGACGAAGGGGCCGGGGGGGCCGCCGCCCCCGCCCCCGCCGGGGGCGCGGGGGGCCCCGGGGCAGCC
>JBKJXU010000173.1:0-3194 GCA_046716145.1 Actinomycetota bacterium | reverse complement strand
CGATCCGGGTGGCGGCGCGCGCGTCCACCGCGAGGTTGATGTCGTAGGTGTGGGCCAGCAGGTCGGCCACGGCGCCGATCTCCAGCCCCGAGGACCCGATGAACGCGAAGTACCGCGGCCGCGGCTGCGCGATGGAGGCGTCCAGGATCCGCGCGGCGTCGTCCAACGCCTCGTGCACGGGGCCGGCGGCCTCCGGGATACCGGCGCGCAGCGACCCGCTGATCAACTCGTCGAGCGCCGGCTCCTCGGGCCGGAACCGGTCGAACGACCGCCACGCCTCCTCCACCAGACGCACCGCGTGCGCGAGGACCTCCTCGCGCGGCGCGTCCAGGCGCAGCAGCCGCTCGACGGGCTCGGTCATGCCGCGATGCTACGAGCCCTCGTCGGAGCGCAGGTCGGCCAGAGCGTGACTCGCCGGCTCACGCCCCTTCACCGCGATGGTCACGATCAGTCCGAGGATCGTCCAGGCGAGCACGACCTTCCATACCAACGAGTTTGGCGCCACCTGCTTGTAGATCGCTCCGAAGACCGCGCCGACCGCGATCAGCGTGCCTGCGGTGGCCGAGATCATGACGCCCGCCCTGTTCGGGTGGTTCGCGAGCCCCTTGAAGGCGCCCAGCGCCATCAGGCCGTACACGAGCATGATGGCGAACGCCCCGAACGTGGAGAGCCAGGCGAACATCTCGAACGAGTGCGGCTGACGCGGTTCGATGGCGAACAGGTCGTCGGCGAACTCGGAGAGCCCCACCATCACGACCGAGATCGCGGCGACGAACGCGATCGCACCGATCGGGGTCCCACGCCCGGACACGGAGGCGAGGATCGCCGGGATGCGCCGGTCGCGCCCCAGGGCGAAGACGCCCCTCGAGGACGCGACCGCCGCGCCGATCCCTACGGCGAGCACGTCGAGGAACACCACGACGACGATGAAGTTCACGATCGCGGTGGATCCGTAGCCGCCGACGTCGGTCGGCGATGCGAGCGCGAACAGGGGTGCCGCCGCTACGGCGGGATCCGTCAGCACCGCGATGTCGAAACCGAAACCTGCCACCTGAGCGTAGGAGGCGATGAGATAGAAGCCGGTCGCGATGCCCACCGTGAGCAGGACCGCCTTGGGGATCGAGCGCTTGGGATCGGAGGTCTCTTCGGCCAGGTTGGCAGCCGTCTCGAACCCCACGAAGATCAGGACCCCGTACAGCACACCGAAGAGCAGCCCCGTGAAGTCCGGCGCCTCGGCCGGGTTGAAGGCCTTCACGCTGTTGAGGGGCACGTCGAGGATGACCTTCACGAAGAAGGCCAGCACCGCCACCGCCGACACGAGCGCCAGGGCCAGCTGCACCCGAGTGGAGAGCTGGACCCCCAGGTACTGCACCAGGAACACGCCCGCCACGAAGATCAGGCTCCATCCCCAGCCGGGCAAGGGCGACTCGGAGGAGATCACGCCGGGCACCGACGGGTCCGCGGTGAAGATCACGAACTCCGTGAAGAACCCGACGAGACAGGCGATCGCCGAGGCGAGCACCGTCGTGCCGCCGTAGTAGATCCAACCCGCCAGCCCCCCGGCCGTGCCCCCGAGTCCGCTCGACACGTAGTCATAGAGCGACCCTGCGGCGTGGACCCGCTTCGCGTACTGCGCGACGATCCACCCGAGGGCGAACGTCCCGGCCGCGGCCACGATCACCGCGAACGGAGCCGCGATGCCGGCCCCCTTGCCCGAAGCGCTGAACCCCGCGATCAGCGGGATCAGGAACGCGGCGCTGAACACCGGTCCCATGAACCCCACCGACTGCGAGATCACGTCGATCAGGCGGAGCTTCTTCGAACCCAGGCGTTCGTACCCGGTCTCCGTCCCCTGTGCAGCCATCCGTCCCCCTTCCCGTGGCGCCGCCTCAGGCGGCGTCTTCGCCCGTCCAACCGCCCACCGGCCGCTCGAACCACACGTGCACCTGGCCGGTGCCGACGGATGCCTCGTACTCGCTGTAGAGCTCGCCCGGCGCGGCGCACGCCGCCCCGCCGATCGCGCCGGCCATCATCAGGTAGTGCCCGAAGTGGCCCTCGGGGGCCGCCTTCATGTAGCCGGGCATGCCGGCGATGACCCCGGCGTGGTCGCCGGCCGCGAACATGGAGAGCACCCGCTGGTCGGCCTCGTAGGACTCGGGGCGCACGATGTTGTCCGGCACCTTCGAGCTCTCGTGCTGGCGGAGTTCGCGGAACGGGAAGAATCGATGGGTCATCCCCCCGCTCGCCAGCAGGAGCACCCGCCGGTCACTGGCCGCGACGGCCTTCCCGATCAGCTCCCCCAGCAGCAGGAAGTCCTCGGTGGTGCAGCATTGGTTGAGCGCCACCGAGAGCCACGCCGTGGACGGGTCGCCCAGGAACCCCCAGATGTTGACCGTGCCGTAGAAGATCGGCAGGTAGGGGTCATCGCTCGCCAGGATCCAGGTGTCGTCGCGGCCCTCGGCCTGCGCGGCGATCAGCCGCGCGAGCTCGGGGTCACCGGGGATGTCATAGGGCACGGCGGCCATCCCCCTCGGCAGCTCGTGGCTCGTGAAGTGACCGGTGCGGCGTGCGTGCGAGGTCACGATGTGCTCGAACGTGGACTCCCAATGCGTGTCGAACACGATCACGGTGTCGGGTTGCAGACGATCCACGCACTCGGTCTTCATCCGGTGCAGCCCCGGCACCAGTGAGATCTCCTGGCCGTCGTTGATCTCCCGGCGCGTGGCCTCCGGCAACACGATCGTCGGCACGTGCGCGACGAGCGCCGCGCCCACCACTTCACCCATCGGATCCGCTCCTTCCCCATGGTGCCGTCGTGACGGTCTTCACGTCCGCGTAGAAATCGAAGGACCACACGCCGCCCTCGCGGCCGATCCCAGAGTTCCGTGAACCGCCGAACGGCGCGTCCAGATCGCGCACGAAGAAGCAGTTCACCCAGACGGTGCCGGCCACGAGCCGCTCGCCGACGCGGCGCGCGCGCTCTTCGTCGCCCGTATAAACGATGGCGGCCAGGCCGAAGTCGGTGGCGTTGGCCAGCGCGACCGCCTCGTCCTCGTCCGAGAACGGCTGTGCGGTGAGGACCGGACCGAAGACCTCCTCGGTGAGGATCTCGGCGCCCTCCGGCGCTTCCACGAACAACGTGGGGCGGTAGTGCAGGCCGCCCAGGTCCTCGTTCGGGCCGCCTCCGATCACCG
>JBKJXU010000172.1:0-8463 GCA_046716145.1 Actinomycetota bacterium | reverse complement strand
GGTCCCGGGGGACCTTCGGCGCATCAAGGCGGAGGCGAGGCGGGCCGATGCTTTGGGGGACCGCTCCCCCCGAACGGCGGTCCTAGCCAGATGGATGGATCCAGCCAGCCCCCCGCGATGCGTATGGGCGATTGCCCGTACTGCGAGCGCTCGGTCCTGACCTACGAGGAACCGCCGCGCTGCCCGATCTGCGCGTGCCCGCTGGACGTGCGCATCATGCGGCCCTTCGTGCCCCCCACGCTCCCGGTCGTGGATCGTCCCCTCGACTAAGCGAGCTGCGCAGCGCGATCTCGGCAGATCAAGATCAGTTCGTGTCGCGGTGGCGAACCGACTCGGCCAGTGACATCCGGACGCCGTGTCGTTTCAGATCGATGAGCCACCGCGGGCGAGGAGGGGGCTAGCTCGCGTTCAACGGAGAGACCGATCCGGCGACCTGCAGGAGGTCTGCCAGAGATATCTTGCCGTTGCCGCTCACGGTGATCCTCGTGTTGCCGCGGACGAAGTCAACGCCACCCTCCGCACCCGGCGCCTTCGCCGGGTCCACGAGGCTCGCGGGGATCCCATCGACGGATCCGACGGAGAACTCGTCGTAATCCTCAGCCATCTGCTTCCAAACCGAGTCCGGATCTTCGAACGTGTTGGGTGAGAGGTACACGATGACGCCGCTTCTGTACTCGAAGCCGTACTGGACCTCGGAGCACTGCCAGACTTGCGAGAGGGTCGAGTCGCTCGCGAGCTGGTCACGCGGGAGTTGCATCGTGAAGGCATCTGTAGTCGCCGCTTCCTTCAGTGAAGAGACCGAGCCTCCGCAGGTCGTTGCGAAAGGACCAGGGATCCGCCCCGCTGGCGCGGTGGGGGGTTGGCGCGATGTCCAGATGGCGGTTGCGATGAGGACACCAACCGAGATCGATACCGCGACGGATCCGACACGGGCCGTTCTCCCGCCAGGGGCGGGATCCGAACGAGCTAGCCGACGCATGACGTTGGACCGGTCCTTCGCGCTGATCCGTCTCGACAAGCATGATGCAGACAGGAACGTTCGCTAGCAACCCGGATCCTCCAGGAGCACCGCGCGTCGCCATCCGCGGTTGTCGCTGAGCAGGGCGATCTCGTGCGCTGCGCGGAGCTCCTCGATGCCGATCGGCCTTTCCGTGAGACGACCGTCCTCGAGGGCGACCTGCCGCCCGATCCCCGCCAGCAGGCCGGCGTCCAGCGGGGGTGTGCACCACGTCCCGTCCAGGAGCACGGCGACGTTCGCGATCGTGGATTCCGTCACCTCGCCACGTGTGTTCGAGAGGATCACGTCCTCGGCGTCGGGGTGCCGCTGGCGCGCTTGCTCGTACGGGCGGCGGAGCGTCGTCTTGTGGAACAGGAACACGTTCGCAGGGTCGACCGGGACGGCGGTGTCGATCGCCACACGCACGACGTCGGGGAACGATGGAGCCGCGACGGCGCTCACCTCGACGCGGCCGTGGCGGTCCAGCACCAGCCGCACGCGCAGCGCCATGTCCCGGTCACCGGTGAGGGCGTCCAGGACCGCGGACTCGATCGCGTCCCGGTCCGCCACGAAGCCGAAGTACGTCGCCGAGTCGAGCAGGCGGTTCAGGTGCCGGTCCAGGTGTCGCACCGGCCCCCCTTGCTCGGCGCGCATGGTTTCGAACAGCGAGAAGGGCGGCCGCCGGGCGCTCAGCACGCGCGCCTTGGCCACCACCTCGTCGTACTCGGCGGTCGCACGCGAGTCCCACGTGATGCCACCGCCCACGCCGAACTCGGCCGCGCCGCTCTCGGCGTCCTGCGTGACGGTACGGATCGCGACGTTGAACCGTGCGCGTGGACCCGGCGTGTCGGGGGGCGCCAGGTACCCGACCGTCCCGCAGTAGACGCCGCGCGGTGAGTCCTCCAGATCGGCGATGATCCCCATGGTCGCAACCTTCGGCGCCCCGGTGACCGATCCACAGGGGAACAGTGCCGCGAAGACGTCGGTCAGGCCGGCATCCGCGCGCAGCCGGCCCTGGACGGTCGAGGTGAGCTGCCACACCGTCTCGAACCGCTCGGCACGGAAGACCTCCGACCAGGTGACGGAGCCCTCGCGCGCGATGCGCCCCAGATCGTTGCGGAGCAGGTCCACGATCATCGCGTTCTCCGCCCGATCCTTCGCGGAGTTCTCCAGGCCCGCCTTGAGGGCCTCGTCCTCTGCGAGCCAACGGCCCCGGGGGGCGGTGCCCTTCATCGGCTTGGAGGAGATGACGTCGCCATCGATCCGGAAGAACAGTTCCGGTGAGGCCGAGAGCACCCGGACACGACCGGTGTCCAGGTAGGAGGCGTAGGCGCCTCGCTGGGCGTAGCACAGGTCCCGGTACAGGCCGCGCGGGTCGCCCGCCACCGTGGCGCGCAGCCGCAGGGTGTGGTTCACCTGGTAGGTCTCACCGGCGCCGATGTGCTCGTGGATGCGCGCGAGCGCAGCGTCGTAGGTGGCCCTGTCGACGCTCGGGGTCCAGGCGGCGGGATCGTGGGCCGGCGCTTCGGCGGGCGGGTCGGGGAGCGCCGTCTCCTGGCGCCCCTCGAACATGGCGAACCACGCGAACGGCATCGTGGCGAAGGGTTCCTTCGCTCGGCGTGCGCGCACGCGCACGGCGGGATCGAGCGCCGGGGCGGCTTCGTAGGCCACGAAACCGGCCACCCAGAGGCCGCGCGCGGCGGCGGACTCGGCGGCCTCCAGCACACCGGGGACCTCGCCGGCCTCAGCAGCTTCCACCACGCCGACAGGCTCGATGAGGCGGAAGCTCGGCTCGGCGCCGGTGAGGTCGTCGAAGCGTGCCTCGATCACGCGGGAACCTTACGCGGGTAGCCTTGTGCCATGCCCTCGGTCCTGGTCGCCATGTCCGGCGGGGTCGATTCGTCGGTCGCCGCATGCCTGCTCGCCGAGCAGGGCTACGAGGTGTTCGGGTCGCACATGTCGCTGGTGCACCTGGATGGCGTCGAGCACGGCTGCTGCGGGCCGGCCGCGCGCGCCGACGCCGCCGAGGTCGCCCGGATCGGTGGGTTCGCCTTCGAGATCTGCGATCTGACCGCCGAGTTCGACGCGATGGTGATCGGCGATTTCGTCGACGAGCGGGCGGCGGGGCTCACCCCCAACCCGTGCGCTCGGTGCAACGGCGAGATCAAGTTCGGGGCGTTCCTGCGACGTGCGGACGAACTCGGCATCGACGCCGTGGCCACCGGCCACTACGTCCGCGGGGTCCGCGACGACCTCGGCGCGTGGCATCTGCTCCGTGGCGCGGACCCCGCGAAGGATCAGAGCTACATGCTCCACATGCTGGGGCAGGACCAGCTCGCGCGGTCGATGTTCCCGATCGGGGGGATGCCGAAGGCGCAGACGCGCGCCCACGCCGAGCGGTTCGGACTACCGGTCGCCTCGAAGCCGGACTCCCAGGAGCTGTGCTTCGCGCCCTCGGGCGACGCGGGCGGGTTCGTGCGCGCACAGGTGCCCGCGCTCGTACACGCGGGCGGCGAGGTCGTCGATCCGGAGGGTCACGTCTTGGCGGAGCACGACGGGACGTTCGCGTTCACGATCGGCCAGCGCCGCGGTCTCGGCGTCGCGACCGGCTCACCCCTCTACGTGCTCGATGTCGACGCGTCGCGCAACCGCGTCGTCGTGGGACCGCATGAGTTGCTCGCACGCCGCGGCCTCGTGGCCGACCGGGCGTCGTGGGTCGCCGATGCGCCGCCGCAGGACGGCCCGTTCGAAGCGCTCGTGCGGATCCGGTACCGGGGCGATGACGCGCCTGCCGTCGTCGTGCCGCAGGCCGGCGGGTTCCGGGTGGAGTTCACCCGGCCGCAGCACGCGGTCGCGCCCGGGCAGTCGGCCGTCGTGTACCGCGGCGAGGAACTGCTCGGCGGCGGCCGCATCATCGAGACGATCCGTTGAAAGGGGGTGCACGCGTGACCGACCATCCGAACGCGACAGCCGTCCGCGAGGCGCTGGGTGCATTCATGGCCGGGGACCGC
The DNA here is from genome assembly GCA_046716145.1 of Actinomycetota bacterium. GTDB lineage: Bacteria > Actinomycetota > UBA4738 > UBA4738 > HRBIN12 > AC-51. The sequence goes on along the minus strand of JBKJXU010000172.1, from coordinate 4,455 downwards.
GACCGGCTCCGCGACGCCTTCACCGATGACGTCGTGTGGCACGTCCCGGGGATGCATCGCTTCGCCGGCCGGTTCGAGGGACTGGACGCGGTGATGGACCGGCTGGACCGGATGCAGGCCGCCGGGGTCGCCATCGTCTTCGACACCCACGACGTGGTGGCCAACGACGAGCACGCGGTCGCGCTCGTGCATCTGCACCTGACCAACGAGAGTGGCCAGCGGTACGACCAACAACAGGTCCAGGTCTGGCATATGCGCGACGGGCGGTGCCACGAGTACTGGGCGATGAACAACGACCAGGCGGTGCTCGACCTCCTGCTCGGCTAGGGGTTGCGCGCCTGGCCCCCGCGTGGAACGGTGGACCCTGCCCATCCAGGAAGGGGAGGACATGGACCATCCGAACGCGGAGGTAGCGCGCACCTCGATCGAGGCCCTGATGAAGGGAGACGTGGCGACGATGGCCGCCGGCATCGCCGAGGACGCCGTCTGGCACGTCCCCGGCTCGCACCGCTTCTCGGGTGACTACCGGGGGCGCGAGGAGATCACGGGGCGGTTCCAGACGATGGCGGAGGCCGGCGTGGTCTTCGGCGTCGAGGAGATCCACGACGTCGTGGGGAACGATGAGCATGTGCTCGCGATGGTGAGCGTCTCGCTCACCACCCCCTCGGGGAGCGCGTCGCAGACCTCCATCTGGATCATGCACGTCGCCGGCGGCGAAGCGACGGAATTCTGGGCCCGCAACGAGGACCAGGCAGCGATCGACGCGCTCGTCGGTTCGTAGACCTCGGGCGGGGCGCGCGGCCTGGTCGGCGCGCCCCGCTACGATGCCGGTGTGAAGCTCCTTCGTCGGCGCGCCCGGTCTTTCGAGATCCAGATCCAGGACCTGCTGCTGTACATCAGCGCTCCGGAGGACTTCGCGGAGGAGTCACGCGCCGCGGCGCTCTCGTTCTGGGAACAGCTGCAGTCCTACGGCCTGCGCCATCCCGACTTCCGCACCTCGAAGCGGCCGCTGGACAAGATCGCGTCGGATGCCCCCGAGATCGTCCGCGAGGTGGTCCGGGCCGCCGCCTCGGCCGGCGTCGGGCCGATGTTCACCTTCCGTGGGGCCGTGGTGGACCAGGTGGGACGGTTCCTGGGGGAGCAGTTGAACGAGGTGACGGTCGCCTGCGACGGCGACTACTTCATCAAGGCGAAGAAGCGGATGAAGATCGGGGTCAAGCGCCGCGGTGGGGAGCCCATCACCGTGGCGCTCGAGCCCGACCCCGCCGGGATCGGCATCTCCACCACCCTTGGGCGCGGCAAGCAGGGGACCGGGCCCGACGGGCTCGCGGTGATCGCGCAGACCTGCATGTTGGCCGACGCCGCCGCGGCCGGCGTCCAGGCGTGTCTGCCGAAGGAGGACGGGTTCGGCATGGCGCTGCACTACCTGCAGCGGGTGCCGGGTGTCCAGGGCGGCGTGGTGGTGGTGGGGGATCGGATCGGCGTGGCGGGGCAGGTGGAGATCGCCGGATGAGCGCCGGCGATGATCGCGCCCGCGCCGAGGCGAAGGTCCGCGTCGAAGAACTCCGGGAACAGATCAATCATCACTCCTACCGCTACCACGTCCTGGACGAGCCTCAGGTCAGCGATGCCGAGTACGACGAGCTCCTCGGCGAGCTTCGCCGGGCGGAGGAAGCCTTCCCGGAGCTGATCACCGAGGATTCCCCGACCCAGCGGGTAGGCGCCACCCCGGCCGATCTGTTCGCGCCCGCGCCGCACCGCGCGCCGATGCTGTCGCTCGACAACGCGTTCAGCACGGAGGAGCTCCGGGCGTGGGCCGAGCGGGTGGCCAAGGGTCTCGGGGGGCTCGACGGTGTGGCGTTCGCGTGCGAGCTGAAGATCGACGGGGTCGCGTGCGCGCTGACGTATGAGCGCGGGTCGCTCGTGCGCGCCGCGACGCGCGGTGACGGCCGCACCGGCGAGGACATCACCGCGAACGTGCGAACCGTGCGCGGTGTGCCGCCGCGGCTCCTCTCGGCCGACCCACCCGCGGTGATCGAGGTCCGTGGCGAGATGTACTTGCCGGTGAAGGCTTTCGGCGAGCTGAACGCGGGCCTGCAGGAGGCCGGGCTCAAAGCGTTCGCGAATCCGCGCAACGCAGCTGCGGGGTCGCTGCGGCAGAAGGACCCGAAGGTGACGGCCTCGCGGCCGCTTCGATCGTGGGTGCACTCGTTCGGGGCTGCGGAAGGGGTGTCCTTCGACACGCACCTGGGGTTCTTGCAGTGGGCCGCGGCGGCAGGGCTTCCCTCGGCGCCCACCACCGAGCGGCGTGACTCGGTCGAGGGGGTCGAGGACTTCCTGCGGCACTGGGAGGAGCACCGTCACTCGGTGGATTGGGAGATCGACGGCGCGGTGATCAAGGTCGACGACCTGGCGCAGCAGCGAGAACTGGGGGCCACGTCGCACGCACCGCGGTGGGCGATCGCGTACAAGTTCCCACCCGAGGAGCGGACCACGGTGCTGCGGAAGATCGACACGCACACGGGGCGCACCGGAAAGGTGACGCCGTTCGCGGTGCTGGAGCCGGTGGTGGTGGGCGGTGTCACGGTGACCTACGCCACGCTGCACAACGAGGACGAGGTCAGGCGCAAGGACGTGCGCCAGGGCGACACCGTGATCGTGCGCCGCGCGGGCGACGTGATCCCCGAGGTCGTCGGCCCGGTGCCGTCGCTGCGGAAGAAGAGCGCGCGGCGATGGAAGATGCCGGCCGCGTGCAACGCGTGTGGGACGCCGCTCGTGCGCCGCGAGGGCGAAGCCGATCACCGTTGCCCCAACCGCCGTGGCTGTCCGTCGCAGGGGTTGGAGTGGCTCTTCCACTTCGCGGGCCGCGGTGCGATGGACATCGAGCACCTCGGCTACATGACGGTGATGCGGCTGCTGGAGAAAGGCTTGATCGAGGACCCGGCCGACATCTACGACCTGGACGCCCGGAAGCTGTCGCAGATCCCCGGGTTCAAGGACAGGGCGATCACGAACGTCCTGGAACAGATCGAGGCTTCCAAAGACCGGCCGGTCTGGCGGCTGCTGGTGGGGCTCAACATCCGCCATGTCGGCGGGCACGTGGCCCAGGTCCTAGCGAGGGCGTTCGGGTCGGTCGATGCGATCGCCGCGGCATCCGAGGACGAGATCGACGCCGTCCCCGAGATCGGGCCGGAGATCGCGGCGAGCGTGCGGGGCTGGTTCGACGAAGACGAGAACCGGACGCTGATCGAGAAGCTGCGGGCCGCCGGGGTTCGTCTGGCGGACGAGCGGGTCGACGAGGCGGGCGGGCGGCCGCTCGAAGGCATGTCGGTCGTCTTGACGGGCGGCCTGGAGAGCCTCACCCGCGAAGAGGCAACGGCGATGTTGCAGGACGCGGGCGCGAGGGTGGCCTCCAGCGTGTCGAAGAAGACCGCCTTCGTGGTGGCGGGATCGAACGCCGGGACGAAGCTCGCCAGGGCCGAGGAGCTCGGCGTCGAGGTGATCGACGAGGCGGAGTTGGAGCGGAGGCTCGGGAGCGACGGCTGAGGTCGTGGTTCCCGGGGGCCGGCCGAGGTACGGTCCGCTGATGGACACGCGGCCGCTGCGTTCGGTGCGAGGACTGGGAACGGCGCTCACGCTCCTCCTCGGTGGGCAAGTCGTCTTGGAGATCCTGTCGATCGCGGGCCTTTCTTCGCGGATCGCGATGCTGAACCGCTTCATCGGTGGAGGTTTCGTGTCCCAGGAGGAAGCGCAGATGGCAGATAGCCGCGTGGTCGCGCCCGCGATCGCAGGGCTCGTGGTGTTCGTGATCACGTGGATCGTCTGGTTGGTATGGCAGCACCATGCTCAGGACAACCTCGTACGGCGCGATGTGCCCGGCCTGCGGTTCACCCCCGGATGGGCGGTGGGGTGGTGGTTCGTGCCGTTCGCCAACCTGGTGAAGCCGTATCAGACGATGCGCGAGCTGCGGCTGGCCGGTGCGGACCCCCAGGGGTGGAGGGAAGCCAAGGGTCCGCCGGTGTTGATGCTGTGGTGGCTCACGTGGATCGTGGGGAACCTCCTCGCGACCGCCGCGTTCCGGATGTCTCGCGACGCGACGACCGCGCAGGAGGTCAAGGACGCTGACCTGTTCGGCGTGTTCCTCTCGGTGCTCTCGCTCACGGCGGCGGTGCTCGCCATCACGATCGTGCGTTCGATCACGATCGCGCAGGAGCGTCTCCGGACCGCGGTGCCACCACCACCACCACCGCCGGGCGACGCATGGGTTTCGTCGCTGCCACCTCGTCCCGATCCGAGCGCGGGCTCGACTCGCCCGGACCGAGGAGGAGGTGGCTCGTGGTAGCGACGGTGATCCACGGGAGCGCGCTCGCGGAGGAGCGCCGCGAGCGCGTGGACGAGGAGCTCCAGATCCTGCGGATGTCCTCGGTGCGCCCGGGCCTCGCCACCGTCTTGGTG
>JBKJXU010000171.1:0-21061 GCA_046716145.1 Actinomycetota bacterium | reverse complement strand
GCAGGTCAAGGCATCATCCCGCCGCGCCGAGGACCACGGTATGTGGTGGGTGGCCCTTGCCCTCGCGATCGTGAGCGCCGCTCTCGGCGGCTGGCGTGCGTGGCATCGCGACCGGCGCCAACGGGCGTTGCTCGCGGCGGCCTGGCGGTCGGGGCTCCGCTTCTCTGTGTTCGACCCGTTCCCCGACACGGTGTGGCTGCCGTTCGGGCTGTTCGGGCCTGCTCGGGACCCGCAGGCCACGAATGTCGTCTGGGACCGGCGCGATGACGGTATCCGCGCGTTCGACCTCGGCGTCACGACGCTGCAAGCCGACCGCGACGGCATCGAGGATCGGCGATGGATGTCGTGCGCGGCGGTCCCGCTGCCCTTCTCCTGTCCGCGGCTGACGATCGCCTCGCGCGCCGCGACCGACCCGACCGGCATCACCGCGCCCGGCGGGGAGATCGTCCTCGAACTCGAGACGTTCAACCGCCGGTTCCGCGTGCAGGCTGAGGAGCCGCGCGCCGCGGTCGCCTTCTGCGACCAGCGGATGATGCGTGCCCTGATGGCCCTCCCGCTGGACGTCACCATCTACGTGAACGAGCACGTGATGCTGCTCGTAGCGCCGATGCTCGAGCCCGGTCAGGTTCTGGTCCTGTTGGAGGCCGCCCGCGGCCTCTCTCGCGTGGTCCCGCCCGTGGTCGCGAGCCTGTATCCCCCGCGGCCGGTGACCGGACCGCACGAGTCGCGCTGGCTCCAGGGCCACTGGTCGGCGGACCCGACCACGGACGTCCCTGCCGGACCGCAGGCGTAGTCGCGAGATACTGCGCCCGATGCTTGCCCTGATCGGCCTCGCGGGGGTCCTCGCGAAGAAGAAGCCGAGACCGAGCCCGGCCCTCGATCCCTCCGGGTCGGTGTTCTCCGGCGACGGTGGTCCGGACTTCGGGTCCGGACCCAGTTTCGGCTTCGGCGCCCCGTTCTCGCTCTTCTTCGTCGGTCTCCTGGTGGTCGGCGTGATCGCCTACCTCGGCTACCGCGCCAAGCAGCGGCGGATCCACGTGAATCATCGTCGTGTCGGCCCAGCCGGTGGCGCCTTCCTTCGGGACCACGCTCTGGAACCGCGTTCCCGCGCCTTCGACGAAGTTCACCTGGAATGGCCAGGACGAAGATGCGACGGCTTCGTTCATCCGTCACCTCCGGGGAAGGACATGCACCGACCCTAGCCACCCCCTCTGACAGCCCACGGCCGAAGACCCGCGGCATGCCAGCGCTGAACGTGGGCTGAACGCCCCGGGGTCGCTGCAGAGGTCGATTCAGGCTCCCTTCAGCCTCCGTCGGACACATTGCCGGTGTCCGGATGGGCCGGACGAGATCCACGCGACGAAGGGAGAGGATCATGGGTCGACGAGGAGAGGTGCTAGCAGCCGCAGCCGTGATGGCGGTCCTCGTGGGGAGCGCCGCCTACGCGGTGAGCGCGAAGGGTCGGCAAGCGACGGCTCCGGACAACGTGTCGAGCGCGTGCCCGACGAGCGCACGGCGCACGACGGAGATCGCGACCGCCAAGCTGATCATCGAATACAACTCCACCGATGACGACATCGGTGTCCACGGTGCGTTCGACGGCCACGGCTGGAAGTCGCTGTGTGTCTTCGATCCCACCGGACGGCCGGTCCTGGAGGTGGGTCCTCAGGGGCAGCTGCGCGATCTGACGATGGCGGGGATCTTCTTCGAGTCGAGGGAGCCCCCGGCCTCGGAGTTCTCTTTCGCCGATCTGCAGGCCGCGTTCCCCGAGGGCGGGTACGCGGTCCGGGGAGAGTCGTTCGACGGGACGATCCTGGTCGGGAGCGCCACCTTCACCCACGACGTGCCCGCGCCGCCGGCGATCACGTCACCGCAGATCGCCCCAGATCCCCGCGGTGCCAAGAAGAACCCGGTGTCGCTCCAGGATCTGGTGATCGGCTGGGATCGGGTCACCCAGACGGTGGCCGGCGGCCCGGTGACCATCACCGGCTACGAGGTGATCGTCACGAAGGACGTCGCCGACGATCCGAACGGGTTCTCCCGACCCACCTATGACGTGCACGTCCCCTCGACCGTGCACAGCCTCAGCGTGCCGACGGAGTTCCTCGAAGCCGGCACCGTGTACGAGTTGGAGGTTCTGGTGCTCGAGGAGAGCGGGAACCAGACCATCAGCGTCGGCTTCTTCAAGACCGCCTAGGGTCCAGGGCTCAGACCAGGGTGGCCGCTCCCTCGAGGGGCGGCCACCCTGTAGCCTCGCGCGCGATGCCCGCTCACGGCGACCTCGACCCCGACCGCATCCGCTCACTTCACGCCGAAGAGCTGACCCGTTTCCGGGGGGACCGGCCCCGCACCATGGCCTTGCTCGAACGCGCCCGCGCGCACATGCCCAACGGGGTCCCGATGGCGTGGATGGTCACGGACAACGATCAGCCCATAGACCCCGAGTCGCTCGCGGCAGCGCTCGCCCCCGAAGACGTCGCCCTGGTTCTCACCGAGCCGGCGATGACCAACGGTGTCCACCTGCTGCTCCCCGAGCCGGGCTGGCACGACGCGCTCAGGTCGCAGACGCGCAAGGCCGGCACGCTCCTCGTCCTCGACGAGACACACACGCATGTCGTCGGCGAACGGGGCGCTACCGGTCTGTGGGGCCTCGACCCGGACATGGTCACGATCGGTAAGGCCGTCGCGGGTGGAATCCCGATGGGCGCCTACGGCGTCTCCGCCGCGCTCGCGCCCGAACTCGATGCCGACCGCAACCTGGCCACGGGCGGGACGCTCTTCGGCAACGCGCTCTCCGCGGCGGCCGCGAAGGCGGCGCTCACCGAGGTGCTCGTCCCCGAGGCTTACGCGCACGCGGCCGGCCTGGGCGAGGCGCTGGCCGACGGGATCGAGGCCGCGATCGACGAGGTCGGTCTGCCCTGGATCAGGATCCGCTTCGGACCTCGGTCTGGGCAGTGGTACGGACCGCAGCCAAGAACCGGAGCCGATGCGCTGGCGCTGACCGACCTGGATCTGACCCCGCCTGCTCCGGATCTGGATGGCGAACCGAGGCATCTGGGAAACCCTCCCCGGCACCGGGCCCACCGTCCCGATCCCCGCGACCCAGGCAGATGTCGATCACTACCTCGAGGCCTACCGCGCTCTGCTCGTCGCGCTCACCCGCTGAGGCATACTGCCCACCATGACCCCGCCGCCCACGATCGACCTCATCCGCGTGTCCGGCACCCCCGCGAGGTCGGCCTGCAGATGGGCGAAGCCGCCCGGGGCACGATCCGCGACGAGGTCGTGAGCGCCTGGAACGACCTGCCCGCCGGCCGGTCGAAGGCCGACCAACTGGCCCTGGCCGCCACCTACCGAGACGTCACGGCGCCCGCGCTCCCCTGGCTCATGGAGGAGCTCGACGCCTGCGCCGAAGCGGCCGGCGTCGACGCGTTGGAGTTCTTCGCGTGCTCGATCGAAGAGATCTGGTACGAGCCTCGGGTCCGCGTCACGCAGGGCCGCTGCTCGGATCTGGTCGCCGGTCCGGCGGCGACCGCCGACGGACACCTGCTCGTCGCACACACCAACGACCTCGGCCCGAGTGCCGAGCCCCGGATCGTCGCCTTGGAGAAGCGAGTCACCGGTGATCCGGTCGTGTTCCAACTCGGTGGCATCCCGATCCTGTCCGTCGGCTTCAACTCCGCAGGGATGGCGCTCACGGGCAACGAGCTGACCCCCAATCACCGAGATCCGGGCGCTCGCGGCCAAGCTCGGACTGACGTATACGTCCGAGGATGTCTACGGCACGCGTTCGAGGTCATGGGCGACCGGACGATGGTGTCGCACCGCAGGGTGGACGTCGCTGAGATCCCCGCGCTCATGAGCACCGCGGCCTCGTTCGTGGCGCAGATCCCCCTCGTCGTGTCATCGCTCTACCCGAAGTCGGGGTAGGCTCGCGGGCGGACGCCAAGGAGGGATACCGTGGAGATACTGATCGTCATCGCCGTCGTCGTGGTGCTGCTCGTGCTGGGTGGCATCGTTTCCTACAACCGTTTCGTCACCCAGAAGAACCTCATCAAGGACGCCTGGGCGAACATCGACACCGAGCTCAGGCGCCGCTACGACCTCATCCCGAACCTGGTCGAGACGGTCAAGGGCTACGCGAGCCACGAGCGTGAGACGTTCGAGAACGTCACGAAAGCCAGGACGATGGCAACGCAGGCGACCGGTTCGCCGGCCGCCCAGGCCGCCGCCGAGGGACCGTTCGTCGCGGCGCTCCGCCAACTGATGCTGGTGGCCGAGGCCTATCCCGACCTGAAGGCGAACGAGAACTTCCTCCAGCTCCAGGGCGAGCTGGGTAACACGGAGGACCGTCTGCAGACGGCCCGGCGCTTCTTCAACGCCAACGTCCGCGAGTTCAACAGCCGGGTGCAGTCGTTCCCCTCGATGCTGATCGCCAGCATGTTCGGCTTCAAGGAGGAAGAGTTCTTCGAGGTCGAGGAGGCGCTGCGCGGTGAAGAGGGCGTGCCCAAGGTGAACTTCGGTGATGTGGCGAAGGCCGCGGATCAGGCCTCGGCCGTTCCGACGGCTCCGCCGGTACCGTCCGCAGGCGCAGGGGCTCCCGCAGATCCCGACAGGGATGGCGACGCCGACCTGCCACCGGTCCCCGGAGGCTCAGGCTAGATCGCAGATCCGAGGCCGGTCGCTACAGCCAGACCTGCTCAGCGGGGTCCTCGAGAGGAGGCGGCCGCATGCTGCTCTTGCTGACGGACACGACATCGAGCCAGCTCACGCGGAACGCCTCCACGTCGGCGGCGTAGAACACCCAATCGTCACCGTCGCGCTGGTAGAAGTCGGCCTCGATCTCGTAGATGTCGCCGTTCACATGCGAGACGTCGTAGATGTTCGTCACCGAAGAGGTATCGGCTGAGATCCGGTCGGGCTCAAGGGACGAGAGGATCGAAGAGCGGGCGGCTCCGGACCTTCCGGATGAGCACCCACCACGCCGCCGACCAGAGGAAGGCGACGGCTCCCACGATCTGGGTCGCGTGCCGCGCTCCGATCGCGTCGGCCAGGAGCGACGCCCCGACCGCCGACGCTGAGAACGTCAACGTGATCAGCGCGAAGTCGAACGAGAAGATCCGCCCTCGGATCCGGTCGGGGACGATGCGTTGGAGCCCGAAGGACGAGAGCACCCACTGCGCCCCACCGCCGAGGTGCGCGAGCATGACAGCTCCCGCCGCCAGCCAGAGCGACGGCGCCGCGCCGACGGCCACGTACCCCACACCGAACACGGCGAGCGCCCCCGCGATCACCGGGAGGAGGCGCCGGTGCTCAGGCCCTGCCAGCCGGTGCCCGACGAACGGCCCGATCAGTGCACCGATGCCACGCGCCGCGAGCAAGATCCCGAACGCGACCTCGCCACCCTGGAAGACGTCCTCGGCCAGCACGACGATGAGCGCTAGGACGCCCCCGGCCAGACCGAACCCGAACTTCACGCTGATGAGCGCCAGCACCCGGTGGTCGCGTCGGGCGTAGGCGATGGTCTCCGCCATCGCCGCGAACGTGCTCACGCGAACGTGATCCTCCGATCGTTCCTCGGAGAACCGGCGCCGCACACGGGCCAGCAACCAGGCGGAGCCCGCGAACGAGACGGCATCCACGACGAAGGCGGTGTCGCTGCCGAAGACCTCCGTCACGACGCCCCCGATCGCGGCGCCCACGGCCAGCATCGTCCCCCACAAGGAGCCGCTCATCGCGTTGGCGACCGGCAGGTCTTCGGGTTCCACAACGTTCGGCATCGCTGCCGAGGACGCCGGGTCGAACACCGCCGCGAAGATCGCGAGCAGGGCGAGGAGGATGTAGGCGAGCCACAGGTTCCCCGGCCCCACCGCCAGGAACGCCACGCAGATCACGACGCGCGCGAGGTCGCAGACGATCATCAGGCGGCGACGGTCCATGTGGTCGGCCAGCCATCCCGCCCATGGTGTGGCAAGGAACACAGGCAGGTCCTGGGCCAGCACCAGCAGGCCGATCGAGATCGCCGTGCCCGTGGCGTCGAAGACCAGGCTCCCGACCGCGACGAAGAGGAACCAGTCGCCGCCGAGCGAGATCACGGAGGCGAAGAAGAGGCGCCGGAAGTCGGCGTTGGTGCGGAGCAGCGTCACCGCTTCACGCAGGCCGGCCCGCCGTTCCCCCTCGATCGCCATAGACCGGCAGAGACTACCGGCGGTTCACGGTTCGACGGTCAGCGCCACGACCGTCGTCTCGCCCGCTGCGCTCAGGTGACCGTCCAGGACAACCCTGAGAGCAGGAGCGCGATCGGCACGACGAACAGGACCGCGACGAAGATCGCCAGGCGCCGGTTGTCGGTGACGAGCGTGTCCTCAAGCGCTAGGACGCCGCGCTTCACGGGCCGGTAGAGGAAGGCCAAGATCGCGATCGACACGAGCGTCACGCCGATGGCCTCGGCCATTACGATCCTGGCCGCGTCCGGGTTGTCCTGCAACATGGCGACGACCAGCGTGTCGGCGAGGGTCGTGATGTTCGCGCCCATGATGTAGGGGAGCGCCTCGTCGCGCTTCACGTATCCCTTGACCGCGAGCGGCACCAGGACCGTCAGGGCCACCGACACGCTCAGCGTGAGCGTGGCAACGACGCACCCCAGCAGGAACATCGTCCACGGCCGCTTCAGCCACGAGGTTCGCCTCGACGCGGTGGCATCGGAGTCCACGTGGGGTAGCACGTGGTCGAGGAGATTGAACGAGACGAGGATCGTCACCAACCCTACGAGGAAGAGTCCCCATCCCGGCAGGTGCTCCTCGGCGGCGTCCACGAAGGGTCCCCAGAGGGCACCCAGGAACGCGTCGAGCTTGTCCGAGGCGTGCCAGTTGATGCCGTTCATCGCGCCCCCGCGCATCAACAGGAACGCGATCGCCATGCCGGGCAGGTACTGGATGGCGGTCATGGTCATCGCCTGGATGCCGATGCCCAACCCTTCGGCTCGGTCGCCCCTTCGCCGCACGGCGTAGAGGAACCCGGTCACCAGGACGATGAAGGATGCCCCCAGCCTCGAGCCCGAGAGCATGGTGAGCGCCTCGAGCTTCGACACGGTGCCGGCGCCGAAGAGGCTGATGGTGGTGGCCGCGACCGGAGAGCCGGACAGGACGAAGTAGGCCCCGAGCCATCCCGTCCCCAGGGTTGACGCCGGGTTGGCGAACGGGAACTGTCCTTCGATCGACGGACCGATCGCGACGGCTCCCGTCTTCATCAACTGGATGGCCAGGATGAACAGGAACATCGCGGGGATGAACAGCAGCAGTTTCCGGAGCAGGTACCAACCCGAGCGCTCGACCTTGCCGAAGATCGGACCGAGGTCGATGACGTGGCGAGCTTCGCCTGCTTCTTGGGGGATGCAGAACTCACCGTCGACCTCCACGAGCTGTTGCTCGTAGGCCTCGAGTTCCTTATCCGCCTTCGTCTTCATGGGGCTCCCGTGAGGCATGGATGGTGTGCGCACGCGACTCTCGCTGGCAGGACGCCGGCTCGGCCAGGGTACGGCTCGCCGTTCGGACCGGTCAACCGGCCAGAGGTCCAGGGTGTTCCCGGTTCCCCGGGGCGGAGCGGGGATGCCCCTTGGGTAGACTCGCTGGCGCCATGCCGGCCACCGTCGTACTCGGAACCCAATGGGGGGATGAGGGCAAGGGCAAGGCGGTCGACTACCTCGCCGACCGGATGGACTTCGTGGTCCGCTACCAGGGCGGGAACAACGCGGGCCACACGATCATCGCCGAGGGACGGCTGCTCAAGCTCCAGCTCATCCCTTCGGGCATCCTGTATCCCCACATCACGAGCGTCATCGCCGACGGCGTGGTCATCGATCCGGCGGTGCTCCTGGCCGAGATGGACCAGTTGCGCGAGGCGGGCGTCGATCCCGACCGGCTGCGCGTGTCGCTCAACGCCCACCTGATCATGCCGTACCACCTCGAGTTGGAGAAGGTGACGCAACGGTTCCTGGGCAAGAACGCGCTGGGGACCACCAAGCGCGGGATCGGGCCCGCCTACGCCGACCGCGCCGCGCGCGTGGGGATCCGCGTCCAGGACCTCTACGACGAGGACATCCTGCGTCAGAAGCTCGAGGTCGTGCTCTGGGAGAAGAACCAGATCCTCACGAAGATCTACAACCGCATGGCGATGCGCGCCGAGAAGGTGGCCGAGGACTACCTCACCTACGGCGAGCGCCTGCGTCCGTTCGTGGCCGATACGTCGAAGCTGCTCGACGATGCGCTCCGTGCGGGTCACAACGTGATGCTCGAAGGCGCGCAGGGCACGATGCTCGACCTGGATCACGGCACCTACCCGTTCGTCACGTCTTCGACCCCGGTGGCCGGGTACGCGCTCGCGAGCGCAGGGATCGGACCGCGGCACATCGAGCGTGTGGTCGGCATCACGAAGGCGTACGTGACGCGCGTCGGGAGCGGCCCGTTCCCGACCGAAGCGCTCGATGACGACGGCGAGCGTCTGGGCGAACGCGGTCACGAGTTCGGCACCGTCACCGGCCGCAAACGCCGCTGCGGTTGGTTCGACGGGATGGTGCTGCGGTACGCGGCGCGGCTCAACGGACTGACCGAGATCTGCCTGACGAAGCTCGATGTGCTGAGCGGGTTCGAGACGCTGAAGGTCTGCGTGGGCTACCGCGCCGCGGGCCGCGATTGGGCCGACGTCCCGCCGAACCAGACCTACTTCCACCAGGCGGAGCCGGTGTACGAGGCGTTACCTGGTTGGGACGACGATCTGGCCGAGGTGCGTGCGTTCGTGGATCTTCCGAAAGAGGCACAGCGCTATGTCGAGTTCGTGCAGGACTTGGGCGGGGTGCCGGTCTCGATGATCGGCGTCGGCCCTTCACGCGAGCAGACCGTGCTGGTGGACGCATGAAGGTGCTGGTGGTCGGGGGCGGCGGCCGGGAGCACGCCCTGTGCTGGCGCCTGGCGCAGGATCCCACCGTGACGGGCGTCCTCGCGGCCCCGGGCAACGCCGGGATCGCCGAGGTCGCTGCATGTCATCCGGAGGTCAGCGCGGACGATATCGACGCGGTGGTCGCGCTGGTCGAACGCGAAGGCGTGGACCTGACGGTGGTCGGCCCCGAGGCGCCGCTGGTGGCCGGTCTCGCCGACGTCCTGCGCGATCGCGGTCATAACGTGTTCGGGCCCTCGGCGGCGGCGGCGCGCATCGAGGGATCGAAGGCGTTCGCGAAGGACGTGATGGCGCGCCGCGGTGTCCCGACCGCGCGCAGCGGCGCGTTCGACGACGTGGACGAGGCGATCGCCTTCGTCGACGAACTCGGCGGTCTGGCTGTGATCAAGGCCGACGGCTTGGCCGCCGGCAAAGGTGTGACCGTGGCGCACGAGCGCGCGGCCGCGCTCGCCGCGATCCGGGCGTCGCTCGAGGACGGGGCGTTCGGCCAAGCGGGCCGCACGGTCGTGGTCGAGGAGATCCTGCAGGGGCCGGAGGTGAGCGTGTTCATCCTCACCGACGGGCAGGGCTCGTGTGTGCTGCTGGACGCGGTGCAGGACGCCAAGCGGGTCGGCGATGGTGACACCGGACCGAACACCGGGGGGATGGGCGCCTACTCGCCGGTCCCGATCCTGGATCAGGAGATGGCGACGCACATCCTGGACACCGTGATGGCGCAGGTGATCGACGAACTCGCGCCGTACAAGGGTGTGTTGTTCGCCGGGCTGATGCTCACCGCCGATGGACCCAAGGTGCTCGAGTTCAACTGCCGGTTCGGCGATCCGGAGACCGAGGCCCTGGTGCCGCGGATGCCCTACCGGCTGGGCACATTGCTGCACGCCTGCGCCACCGGGCGGCTGGCGCATGAGGCCGGGCACGTCGGGTTCGACGAGGGTGCGGCTGTGACCGTGGTGCTCGCGAGCGGCGGCTACCCGGGCGAGTACCGCACCGGACTCCCCATCGAAGGTGTCGAGGTGGCCGACGCGATCGAAGGCGTCAAGGTGTTCCATGCCGGCACGGCTCGCGACGCCGACGGGCGCCTGGTCACCGCCGGCGGCAGGGTGTTGGCCGTGACGGGTATCGGGGCGACGCTGGCCCAAGCCCGCGACCGGGCCTACGCGGGCGCAGGCGCCGTCTCGTTCGAGGGGATGCACTACCGGACCGACATCGCCGCTGCGGCGTTGGAAGGAGCGGACCGATGACCGATCCGACGCCGCTCGTGGGTGTCCTGGCGGCCTCGCCTGCGGAACTGCCGATCATGCGGCAGGCAGGCTTGATCCTGGAGAAGTTCGACGTGGCGCACGAGGTGCGGATCATCTCGTCCTCTCGCAACCCGGACCTGGTGGACGAGTACGCGCGGACCGCGTTCGAACGTGGTCTCAAGGTCGTGATCTGCTCGACGGGACTGTCCGGTCACCTCGCGGCGGCTGTCGCTGCGCGCACGGTGCTGCCGGTGATCGGCATCCCCATCGCCACCGCGCCCCAGATGGTGGGGAACGAAGCGCTCGCGATCACGGCGCAGATGCCCACCGGTGTCCCGATCGCGACCGTCGGCGTCGATGCCAGCGTGAACGCGGCCATCTTGGCCTGCCAGATCCTGGGCGTGGCGGACGAGGAGCTGCAGGCGAGCCTGTGGAAGTTCAAAGACGACCTGGCAGAAGGGCTGCGTCTGTGATCCCGCGCTACGAGGTGCCCGAGGTTGCGGCCGTCTGGTCTGACCAAGCCCGGCTGGCGAACTGGCTCGAGATCGAACTCCTCGCGGTCGAGGCTTGGGCCGACATCGGAACGGTTCCACGCGACGACGCTGCCGCCTGCAGAGAGCGAGCATCGTTCACGGTCGAGGCCGTGCTCGAACGCGAGGCGGTCACGCGGCACGACGTGGCCGCGTTCGTGGACGTGGTGGCGGCCTCGGTCGGCTCCGAGGGCCGATGGATCCACTTCGGGCTCACCTCCAGCGACGTCCTCGACACCGGGTTCGCGCTGCAGATGCGCGCCGCCGCCGACATCCTGCTCGCCGACCTGGAGCGGCTCCTCGCCGTGGTCAAGCGCCAGGCGCTCGCACACCGCGACACCGTCTGCATCGGCCGCTCCCACGGCGTGCACGCGGAGCCGACCTCGTTCGGGCACAAGCTGGCGGTGTTCGCGTTCCAGTTGGATCGTGACCGCGATCGGCTGCGGCGCGCGCGTGAAGCGGTGAGCGTCGGCGCGATCAGCGGCGTCGTCGGCTCGTACGCGAGCGTCGACCCTCGTATCGAGGAGATCGTCTGCGGTCGGCTGGGCCTGCACGCCGCCGAGGCCTCGACGCAGATCATCCAGCGTGACCGCCACGCCGAGTTCCTCAACGCGATCGCGGTGTGCGGATCGACGCTCGACGCGCTCGCCACGGAGATCCGCCACCTGGCGCGGACCGAGGTCCGAGAGGTCCAGGAGCCGTTCGCCGAGGGTCAGAAGGGTTCCTCCGCCATGCCGCATAAGCGGAACCCGGTCGTCTGCGAGCGGGTGTCGGGGCTGGCGCGCGTCCTCCGCGGACACGCGGTCGCGGGGATGGAGAACGTCACGCTCTGGCACGAGCGGGATATCTCGCATTCGTCCGCCGAACGCGTGATCATGCCCGACGCCACCGGTTTGCTCGCGTTCATGCTCCGCGATATGACGTGGGTGATGGACGGCCTCGTCGTGTATCCCGACCGGATGCGCGAGAACGCTCTGGCTCTTGGTGGGATCGCGTTCAGCCAGACGGTGCTGCTCGCGTTGGTGGACGCGGGTCTCGCGCGCGACGACGCCTATCGGATCGTGCAGCGCGCGGCCGCAGAGGCGTGGGACGAGGGCGCGTCGTTCCGTGATGCGATCGCCGCTGACCCTGAGGCGAGCGGCCGCCTCGACCTCGATGCCGTGTTCGACACCGGTCGCTTCCTGCGGAACCTCGGCGGCGTCTTCGCCCGCCTCGAGAAGCTCCCGGCTGAGGCGTAGATGCCGACCCCTACCACCCAGGGCAAGGTCCGAGACATCTTCGATGTCGGCGATGATCGCCTCCTGATCGTCGCGACGGACCGGATCAGCGCGTTCGACGTGATCCTGTCTACCGCGATCCCCGAGAAGGGCCGCGTCCTGACCGCGTGCTCCTTGCACTGGTACGACCAGGTCGCCGACATCGTGCCCAACCATCTGGTGAGCGCCGACCGCTCCACGTTCCCGGCGCCCTTCGACGCCGATCCCCGCCTCGCGGGGCGTGCGATGCTCGTGCGGGCCGCCCGCGTCATCCCGATGGAGTGCGTCGTCCGCGGCTACCTGGCGGGCAGCGGTTGGGCGCAGTACCGCACAGGCGGCGAGGTCTGCGGGATCCCCCTGCCTGAGGGGCTCAGAGAGTCCGGCCGCCTCCCCGAGCCGATCTTCACACCAACGACGAAGGCCGTCGAAGGTCACGATCTGCCGCTCACGCCGCAGGAGGCTCGCGACCTGGTCGGCACCGGGCTCTACGAGCGCCTCCGCGAGGTCGCCACGGCCGTCTACGAACGCATCGCGGAAACGGCCGGATCGCGCGGGATCATCGTCGCGGACACGAAGTTCGAGTTCGGCTTCGATGCCGAGACCGGCGATCTCACGCTGATCGACGAGGTCGGCACGCCGGACTCCTCCCGGTTCTGGCCCGCCGACGCCTACGAGCCCGGCCGCGCGCAGGCCTCGTTCGACAAGCAATCCGTCCGTGACTGGCTGGATGCGAGCGGGTGGGACCACGAGCCGCCGCCGCCCGACCTGCCGAGCGATATCGTCGAGGTCACCGCCGCTCGCTACCGCGAGGCCTACGAACGGATCAGCGGCGAGCCCTTCGAGGACTACCTCCGGCGCATGGGAGCCACGACATGACGACGTTCACGTTCGAGGTGTTGGTCTCGCTGAAACAGGGACTGCTGGACCCGGCCGGGAAGGCCGTGGAAAGCGCGCTGCCGGCGCTCGGCTGGACGAACGTGACCAACGTCCGGGTGGGCAAGCACATCAAGCTCGACGTCGAGGCGGCGGACGAGGCCTCGGCGCGCACCCAGGTCGACGACATGGCGGCGCGGCTGCTCTCCAACCCCGTGATCGAGGACGTCCAGGTGCTGGAGGTGGCCGCGAAGTGACGGCGGGCGCGCCCCGGGTGGGCGTGGTGACGTTCCCGGGTTCGCTGGATGACCGCGACGCGCTCCGCGCGGTGGCCACGATGGGCGGCGATCCGATCGCCCTCTGGCACGCCGACCACGACCTGCGAGGCGTGGATGCCGTGGTCCTTCCCGGCGGTTTCTCCTACGGCGACTACCTGCGCGCGGGTGCGATCGCGGCGCACGCGCCGCTGATGGAACAGGTCCGCGCGTTCGCCGATCGCGGCGGTCCTGTCCTCGGTATCTGCAACGGGTTCCAGATCCTCTGCGAGACCGGGCTCCTGCCGGGCGCGCTGATCCGCAACCGCTCGCTCCGGTTCATCTGCCGCGAGGTGACGCTCCGCGTGGAGACCGCCCAGACCTCGGTCACGCGCGGGCTGGAGCCCGGCGAGACGCTCCGGATCCCGATGAAGCACGGCGAGGGTCAGTGGGTGGCCACGCCCGAGCAACTCTCCCGCGTCGAGGGCGAAGGTCTCGTCGCCTTCCGCTACTGCTCGGCCCGGGGGATCGTGGACGCGGACTCCAACCCCAACGGCGCCACGAACAACATCGCGGGTGTGCGCAACGAAGCCGGCAACGTGGTGGGGCTGATGCCGCACCCCGAGCACGCGGTGGATCCCGACGTCGGTCCCACCGGCGGGCAGCCGTTGTTCGCGGCGCTCCTGGAGTCCGCCCTCGCGGGAGTTCGCGCATGACCTCGGAGGACGAGACACCCCTGCATCGACGGCTCGGACTGCAGGACGACGAGTACGATCGGATCGTCGGCACGCTCGCCCGCGAGCCCAACCGCGCCGAACTCGCGATGTACAGCGTGATGTGGTCCGAGCACTGCTCGTACAAGTCCTCGAAGATCCACCTGAAGACGCTCCCGACGGAGGGTCCCGCCGTGCTGGTCGGGCCCGGCCAGGACGCCGGTGCGGTCGACGTGGGCGACGGGATGGCGGCCGTGTTCAAGATGGAATCGCACTCACATCCGAGCGCGATCGAGCCGTACCAAGGGGCGGCCACCGGGGTCGGCGGTATCGTGCGCGACATCATCTCGATGGGCGCGCGCCCGGTTGCCCTGCTCGACCCGCTGATGTTCGGTCCGCTCACCGACGCGAAGAACCGATGGCTGCTCGAGGGCGTGGTCGCGGGGATCGGCGGGTACGGCAACTGCATCGGGGTCCCGACGGTGGGCGGGGAGATCCGGTTCGCCGACGCGCATTCCTCGAACCCGTGCGTGAACGTGATGTGCGTGGGGCTGGCGCGCGCCGAGGACCTGGTCACGGCGACGTCGCTCACGCCGCACGTCGGATCGTTCATGGTGCTCTACGGCGCGGCCACCGGACGTGACGGGATCGGCGGCGTCAGCGTGCTCGCGAGCGCCACCCTCGAAGACGGCGCCGAAGGATCGCGGCCGAGCGTGCAGATCGGCGACCCGTTCGCGGAGAAGCTGCTGATCGAGGCTTCCCTCGAGCTGATCGCGGACGGCCTCCTGGAAGGGCTCCAGGACCTGGGCGGGGCGGGGCTCACGTGTGCGCTCAGCGAGTCGGCTGCCCGCGCCGGGATGGGCGCTCGCCTCGACCTGGACGCGGTGCCGCTGCGCGAGGCCGGCATGGAGGCTTTCGAGATCCTCACCAGCGAATCGCAGGAACGGATGCTCGCGATCGTGCATCCCTCCCGGCTCGACGAGGTCCGGGCCGTGTGCGCCCGATGGGGTCTGGCGATCGCGGTGGTCGCCGAGCTCACCGAGGGAGGCCGGCTCGAGGTGCGCTTCGGCGGCGAGGTCGTGGCCGACGTCCCGGCGCGCTCGCTCACCGACGACGGCCCCGAGTACGACCGGCCGCGCGAAGCTCCTGCCCCGGTGGCGGGCGAGGATCCGACGTTCGCGCCGTTCGACGGCGATCCGCAGGAGGCGCTGCTCACCCTGCTGCGATCGGCCAACATCGCGAGCAAGCGGTGGGCGTTCGAGCAGTACGACCAGATCGTGCAGGGCAACACGGTCGACGGCCCGGGCTCGGACGCCGCGATCGTGCGGATCGACGGGACGCTGAAGGGCCTCGCGCTCTCGGCCGACGGCAAGGGGCGCTTCGGACGCCTGGACCCCTACCTGGGCGCGATGCACGCGGTGGCCGAGGCTGCGCGCAACGTGGCGGTGAGCGGTGCACGCCCGCTCGCGATCACGAACTGCCTCAACTTCGGCAACCCCGAGCGCCCCGAGGTGATGTGGCAGTTCGCCGAGTCGATCCGCGGGCTGCGCGACGCCTGCGAGGCGCTGGGGACGCCGGTCACCGGCGGCAACGTGTCGTTCTACAACGAAAGCGGCGACAGCGCGATCGACCCGACGCCGGTGATCGGGATGCTCGGCCTGCTCGAAGACCACCGCCTCCGCGTCCCGAGCGCGTTCCCGCGTGGCGGGCTCGTGGTCTACTTGCTCGGCGAGACGTTCGCTGAGCTCGGAGGCTCGGAGTTCGCCGAGGCCGTGCTGGATGCCCCGGGTGGTCAGCCGCCGGCCCTGGACCTGGAACGGGAGCGGGCGTTGCTCGAGATGCTGCACGACGCCGCGGGCCAGGCGATCCTGCAGAGCGCGCACGACTGTGGCGACGGCGGTCTGGCGGTGGCCCTGGCCGAGTGCGCCATCGGGACCGGGCACGGGTTCGCCGTGATGGTGCCCGGTGACCTGCCGCCGCACGTGACCCTGTTCAGCGAGTCGGCCTCGCGCGCGGTCATCGCCGTGGAGCCGGCGGCTGAACCGGCGCTCGTGGCGCTCGCCGTCGAGCACGGCGTTGCTTGCGAGCGGCTCGGTGAGACGGGTGGACCCCGCGCCGTGATCGAGGGACTCGTGGATGTGCCGGTCGCCGTCTTGGCAGACACGTGGGCCCACGCCATCCCCCGGTTGCTCGGCGAGGCTGTCTGACCGTGATCCGTGCCGTCACGTTCGACTTCTGGCAGACGCTCGTGGCCGAGCGGCGCGGCCACATGCGGGAGATGCAGATCGCTCGGTGGCTCCAGCGGCTGGACGAGGCAGGTCAGCCTCGCGAGCAGGCCGACCTCGACCAGGCCTTCGCAGCGAACTGGCAGGTGTTCGAGGACCGCTGGCGAGCCAACGCGGGTCCGTGGGGCGCCGCGGAGGCGGTGGATCTGGTGGGGGAGCGGCTGGGCCTGGCGTTCACCGACGGGCTCCGCGGCACCTTGATCGACGGGTTCCGCGTCGTGGGGGAGACCGCCGACCTCGCCGCGGCGCCGGGGGTGCATGCGTGTCTTTCGCGCCTGCGGGACGCGGGGCTGCGGATCGGGATCGTCTGTGACGTGGGACTGACGGCCTCGCCTACCCTCCGGCACCGCCTGGAGATGTTCGGGCTGCTGGACTCCTTCGACGCGTGGGCGTTCAGCGACGAGACCGGCTGGTTCAAGCCGGCCGCCGAGGCCTTCGCCCCGGCGTTGGCGGGCCTCGGCGTCGCGCCCGCCGAGGCCGCCCATGTGGGCGATAACGCGCGCACCGACGTCGCGGGCGCGAAGGCGCTGGGGATGCTGGCGGTGCAGTACACGGGGCTGACCGGCGCCGCGGCGTGGACCCCCGATCAGGCCCCGAGCCCCGAGGCGGATCACGTCGTGGACGATCTTGCGGCGTTGCCGGGGATCCTGGGCCTGTAGACCTCACGATCGGCGGCGCTCAGGCGTTGTTCGGTGTGTGGTTCTATCTCCGATCGTGGGCATGCGCGCGCTCCCGCCATTCGAGCGGCTCCTGGCGGAGCAGCGCACGACCGTCATGCGGTTCCTCCTCGTCGCGGTCGGTCCCGAGGATGCCGACGACGTCTTCCAGGAGACCTTCCTCTCGGCACTCAAGGCCTACACGAGGTGCGACGATCCACGGCATCTGGACCGGTGGATCTTGCGCATCGCCTCGCGCAAGGCGATCGATCACCATCGGCGGCGCGCCGCACGGCCCGTGGCCTCGGCGGAGATCCCCGGGGGGGTGGCCGATCCACCGGGGGATCCCGATGATGACCTGTGGCGCGCCGTGGCCGCGCTCCCCCCGAAGCAGCGCGTGGCGGTGGTGCACCGCCACGTCCTGGACCGGACCTACGCCGAGATCGCGGCCATCCTCGGTTCCAGCGAGGAGGCCGCTCGATCGAGCGTCTCGGCGGGCCTGAAGCGACTGAGGGAGCAGATGCCATGAAGGAGTTGGAGCGGTTGGCGGAGGGAGCGCCCGAGCGGGCGGCCTCGGCGGCCTCGGTGTTCGTCGCGCGCGCAGGCCAGGAAGGTTCGGTCGACGTCGCCCTGGGGGACCTGGACAGCCCGATCGGCCGGCTGACGGTCGCGGTCACGCCTCGAGGCCTCGCGCGGATCATCTTCGAGTCCGAGGATCGAGACGGGGCACTGCAGCACCTGGCGGAGCGGCTCTCTCCTCGCGTGCTGGAAGCACCCGATGCTACGGACGCGGCGCGCCGCCAGTTGGAGGCCTACTTCGCGGGCACGCTCCGGCGCTTCGACCTGGCGCTCGATCGTCGGCTGATGTCGCGGTTCGTCGGCGAGGTCATGCGCCGGACCGAGCGCGTCGGCTTCGGCGAGATGTCCACCTACGGGCAGATCGCGAAGGACCTCGGCCGCCCGACCGCCTCGCGCGCCGTCGGCGCGGCCCTGGGGGCCAACCCGATCCCCATCGTGGTGCCGTGCCACCGGATCGTCGGTGTCGGCGGACGGCTCACCGGCTACGCGGGCGGCCTGGAACGCAAGGAGTTCCTGCTCCGGCTCGAAGGTTCGCTCGCCGTGTGACCGCCGTCACGATGCCCCCCTACGCGCCGTGATCCACTGCACCGTCATGCGGAGGGACCCTGGACAGCCATATATGGCATATGGCACCATGTCGGACATGGAGAAGACGACCGTCTATCTCGACGCCGACCTTCGAGCGAAGTTGCAGGCGCTCGCGAAGCGTCGCAGCGTCCCTCAGGCAGAACTGATCAGGGAGGCACTCGCGATCTACCTGCTCTCGCAGCGGCAGCGCCGCCTGCCCTCCTGGGTCGGGTCCGTGACGGACGGCCCCGTGACGGACTCCTCCACCATCAAGCAGGAGTTGCGGCCGCTCTGGGGCGACTACATCGAGCGGGATATGCCGAAGGACGAGGGATGATCACCCTCGACACCTCGGGCATCGTGGCGCTCGCGAAGACCAAGGACGCGAATCACGCCCAGGCGCGAGCAGCCTTGGAGGGCGTCGATGACGTCACCGTCGTCCCCGCCCCGATCTTGGCCGAGGTGACCTACATGCTGGATGCGCGGCTCGGGCCCCGCGGCGTCCGGGCGTTCCTCGAAGGTCTCACGCACGGGGAGACCCTCCTCGACTGCGCCGATGCGGACGTGCCTCGGGTCATCGAGCTGATGGATCGGTATCGCGACCTCGGGCTCGGTTTCCCGGACGCATCCGTCATCGCCTGCGCCGAGCGCAACGGCGGGCAGGTCCTGACCTTCGACCGGCGGGACTTCGAGGTCGTCGCCCGCGACGTCCCGATCACCCTCCTGCCGTAGGTGGCCGGGCGGGCCCCCGGTACACTGAGGCCCTCGATGGGCGCCGAATCACCCAAGGAGGAGTGCGGCCTCTTCGGCGTATGGGCCCCCGGCGACGATGTCGCCCGTCTCACGTACTTCGGCCTCTTCGCCCAACAGCACCGGGGCCAGGAATCCGCCGGCATCGCGGTGGGCGACGGCGAGAACATCCTGGTCTACAAGGACCTCGGCCTCGTCTCACAGGTGTTCAACGAGGCCACCCTGACCACGCTGCACGGCGACCTCGCCATCGGCCACACGCGGTACTCGACCACCGGCTCGACCACCTGGGACAACGCCCAGCCCGTCTTCAAGACGGACGGCGCCCATTCCTTGGCGTTGGGCCACAACGGCAACCTCGTGAACACCGAGGAGATCGCCGCTCTCGTCGGGTCCCGCGCCTCCGCCACCACGGACTCCGACCTCGTCACCACCTTGATCACGAACGAGATCCCCGCGGCGGGCGGCGTCGAAGAGGCGGCGATGCGCATCCTGCCGACCCTGCGCGGCGCGTTCTGCTTCGTGTTCATGGACGAGCGATCGGTGTACGCGGCGCGTGACCCGCACGGGGTCAGGCCGCTGTCGATCGGGAGGCTGCCGAACGGCTTCGTCGTGGCCTCCGAGACCTGTGCGCTCGACATCGTGGGCGCCACCGTGGTCCGCGATGTCGAACCCGGCGAGCTGATCCGGATCGACGACCGCGGTCTGCACGCCGTCCGTTTCGCGGAGTCCACGAAGCGATCCTTGTGCGTCTTCGAGTTCGTCTACCTGGCCAGGCCCGATTCGCGCATGCGCGAACGCACCGTGCACGAGGCGCGGCGCGAGATGGGCCGGATCTTGGCTCGCGAGCACCCGGCCGAGGCCGACATGGTGATCGCGGTGCCCACCACCGGTCAGTCCGCGGCGCAGGGGTTCAGCGAGGTGACGACGATCCCCTACGGCGACGGCCTCTACAAGAACAACTACGTCGGCCGTACGTTCATCGAGCCCTCACAGGCCCTGCGGGACCGCGGGGTGAAGCTGAAGCTGAACCCGCTGCCCGACTCGATCCGCGGCAAGCGCCTGGTGGTCGTGGACGACTCGATCGTACGCGGCACCACGACGAAGCAGGTCGTCGCGGCGCTGCGCGAATCCGGGGCCACCGAGGTTCACATCCGGATCACGTGTCCGCCCGTGCAGTGGCCCTGCTTCTACGGGATCGACTTCCCGACCCGCCAGGAACTCATCGCGGCCGATCTCACCGTGGATCAGATCCGCGACTACGTGGGCGCCGACTCGCTCGGCTACCTCTCGCTGGAGGGCATGGTCGAGGCCGCGGGCGGGCAGAAGCAGACGTTCTGCCGTGCCTGTTTCGACGGCGAGTACCCGATCGCCGTCCCGGAGGGCGCCGGGAAGTTCGTGCTGGAGGACCAGCTCCGGCTCCCGACCGGATGAGGACATGAGCGGGGCCTACCGGGCCGCGGGCGTGGACATCGGGGCCGCGGCCGAAGCGGTGGCGTTGATCGGTGACCTGGCGGCGCGGGCTCGCCGGCCCGAGGTCCTCGAGGGGGTCGGTGGCTTCGCGGGACTGTTCCGTTCGGGGGAGGGCCGGCTCCTGGCGGCTGCCACCGACGGGGTCGGGACCAAGACGGAGATCGCGCGGTCGCTCGGACGTCTCGGAACGATCGGGATCGACCTCGTGGCCATGTGCGCCGACGACGTGGTCTGTACGGGCGCCGAGCCGCTCTTCTTCCTTGACTACCTGGCGGTGGGTGCGGTCGTGCCCGAGCGTGTGGCGGCGCTCGTGGAAGGGGTGGCCGAGGGGTGCCGGCGCGCCGGGTGTGCCCTCCTCGGTGGTGAGACCGCCGAGCATCCAGGCGTCATGGCCGAAGACGCGTTCGATCTGGCGGGCTTCTGCGTGGGGAGCGTGGACGAGGAGGATCTGCTCGGCCCTCACCGGGTCCAGGACGGGGACGTGCTCATCGGTCTTCCTTCCAGTGGGCTGCATGCCAACGGGTACTCGCTCGTTCGCAGGGTGTTCGCCGACCGTCCCCTCGCCGAGCACGTGGACCCACTGGGCCGAACGCTCGGCGAGGAACTGCTGGAGCCCTGCGTGATCCACGCGCCGGTGGTCTTGGCGCTGCACCGGGCAGGTCTCCTGCACGCCGCCGCGCACATCACGGGCGGCGGACTCCACGAGAACGTCCCGCGAGCGCTGCCGCCGGGGATGGGGGCGCGGATCGAGCGCGGCACCTGGCGGGAACACCCGATCTTCGGGTTGCTCGCCCGGGAGGGATCGTTCAGCGACGCGGATCTCTTCTCGACGTTCAACATGGGCCTCGGGATGGTGCTCGTCGTGACGCCGGCACAGGTGGATGCGGTCCTCGCCACCGCCGAGGGGGCGGTACGCATCGGTGCCGTCGTGC
>JBKJXU010000170.1:0-16725 GCA_046716145.1 Actinomycetota bacterium | reverse complement strand
GCCGCCCCGCGCCCCGCCCCCCCCCGCCGGGGGCGGGGCGGGGGGGGCCGCGCCCCGCCCCCCCGGGCCCCCCCCGCGACGCTCCTCACCGGACAGCGCCAGCCCCGCGATGGCGGCGACCGGCAGGAACCACGCGGGCGCCCACGAGCCCGGGGCCACGCCTGGGGACAGTCGCAGGACGTCCCAGGGGTCGGCCGAACCGATGCCGCTGCCGAGCGCGGCGGCAGCGCCTGCGGCGATCGTCGGCACGAAGGGGAAGAGCAGGACGGCCGCGGCCACGAGAGCTCCGAGCGACCACGCGAGTCCCCGGCCACGCCGCCGGCCGCCGAGCACCTCGACGAAGAGCAAGATCGCGACGGCGAGCACGACCCCGGGCTCGAACGCGACGCCGATGGCGATCGTGACCCCGAGCCCCGTCACGAACCGCCAGCGCGTGTCGGGAGGGTCTGCGGATCCGAACGCGCCCTCGAACCGTTCGAGGATCGATGGCAGCACGACGAGGGCCACCGTGACCCCGAGCCGCCCGTCGGAGAACGCCCACAGGACGACGGCGGAAGCTCCGTAGGACGCCGCGGCGAGGGCGGCGGGCGCCGAACGCCCCGTGATGCGAACACACGCCCGGTAGGCGAGCATCGCAGCCAGGAACGGGCCGGCCGCGATCATCACCTTCTGCGCCAAGGCCGTGCTGCCGGCCATCAGCACGGAGAGGCCTCCCATGGCGCCGAGCGCGGGACTGGCCGCGAGGTCGCCTCCCAGGCCCGTCGTCCGCACGGCCGAGGTCAGTTCGGCGAAGAACGCCTGGGCACCGCGAGGGAACGCAGGCAGCGCTCCCCCGGAGATCGGTTCCGGCCCGACGAGGTGACGAAGAGCGAAGCCTCCGACCACGATCGCGAGCGCCGACGTCACGAGCACGGGGTGGGTCGCGAACAACGACGCCGTGCGGTGGCGAAGACGCTTCGCCACGGGCTGGCCCTGTTCCTCGACGTCGAGCTCACGCTGTTCCTCCAGGAACCTCTCGGCCGTCTGGAACCACCTCGGGATGCGCAATCCCGCCGACTCCATGAACCGGCGCAAGGCGCGGTCTTTGGTCCGGCGGGCACGCTGCACCCGCCATCGGCGAGCGACGGTGCCCGGGAGGCGCACGATATTCCAGCCGATCGCCAGGAGCAGCTCCGTCGCCTCGTCGAAGCGCCGCGAGAGGGTCAGGTAGCCCAGTCGAACGGCCGACAGCGCTATCCCCAAGGGCACGACCCAGATCAGGTTCACCAATGAGTAGTTCTTGAGCACGGCGGCGAGCGCTGCCCTGTCCTCGGCGTATCGTCGGCTGCGATCCTCATCGGATCGGTCGTCGTACTCACCGGCCGCTCGATGCCTCACCCGGGCCAGAGGCGTCATCAACACGCGCCATCCGGCGACGCGCGCGCGCCAGCACAGGTCCGAATCACCATCGTCATCGCCCAAACGCTCGTCGAACAGCCCGATGGCCTGCCAGACCTCTCGGGCGATCAGGGCGGCGCACGTGTCGACCGACAGCACCTCGAGGACGCGGTCGAACTGTCCTTGATCGATCTCCCCCGGCTGCAGGGGCGTGTACGGGTGCCCGAAGCGATCCGAGGAACGCCCGACGTCGCGCAACCGCCGGGGATCGTCGTGATCCACGATCTTGGCACCGACGATGCCCACGCCCTCCACGCCGGCCAGACGCGTGGCGTCCACGAGGCGGGCGATCGCCTCGGGGTCCAGCACCGCGTCGTCGTGTAAGAGGAGGAGGTGGTCCGCGGCCGCAACGGCGGGATGTTCCGTGGCCGCGGCGAAGGCGCCCGCGATCCCGTGCCGATGGTCGAGACGATGGACCCGCTCGGGCCCGAGCGCGTGCACCAGGAGCTCGTTCGAGCCATCCTCGGAGGCATCGTCGATCGCGAGCACGCCGACCCGTTCGTAGGTCTGGGCGGCGAGAGCCTGGAGGGTATCCCGCAGCCAGGCGGACGCATCCCGGACCACGACGACGACGAGGACCGACGGG
Organism: Actinomycetota bacterium; assembly: GCA_046716145.1. GTDB lineage: Bacteria > Actinomycetota > UBA4738 > UBA4738 > HRBIN12 > AC-51. Next base: position 14,702 of record JBKJXU010000170.1, on the reverse strand, counting down.
ACACGCTCGGCGGCTGTCGGAGCTGAACGTGTGGCTGCAGTCATGCGACGGGCGCGCTCCCGCGCGGCGGCGAGCCTAGCACGGTGGTTGGTGCCGAACGCGAAGGGGGGCCCGTAGGCCCCCCTTCATGAAGCGCAGATCGAGGGTCAGCGCTTCTTCGCCCCCGACTTGCGGGCGGCGGTCTTCTTGCGTGCCGGCTTGCGGGCGGCGGTCTTCTTGCGTGCCGTCGCCTTCTTCGCCGTGGCCTTCTTGCGCGCCGCGGTCTTCTTGCGGGCCGGCTTGCGTGCGGCCGTCTTCTTGGCTGCTGCCATGGTGCCCCCTTCCGTTCCCGAACCGGTTGGTCAGGTCCTCATGACGCCATGCGCTTCAGGCGCCGGCGTTCCCGTTCGCTCATCCCGCCCCAGACGCCGTAGCGCTCGTCGCGCCGCAGGGCGTAGTTCAGGCACTCGATGCGAACGGAACACTCGTTACAGATCCGCTTCGCCTCCCTCGATGAGCCTCCCTTCTCGGGGAAGAAGATCTCCGGATCATGGTCGCGACACCGTGCTCGCTCCTGCCAAGGGATGTAGTGGTGCACTCCTCATCTCCCCCCGAAATCACATCCGTGTGATTCTGAGGGAAGAACACCCCTGTTGACAAGGGGTCCTTCGAAGGAATCCTCTGCCTCTCCCTCATGGACTCGTGTCCATCGAAGCGATCGTTCGGCATGGTTGCAAGGGCATAGAGAGGGAAAAACGACGGTTCAGCACCCTGACGGAAACGGTCAACCAGATCGACCGAAGGCGGCCCTCAAGCGTGCACGACGCGCTCGTACGTCGTCGTTCGCACGGCGGGGATACGTCCGATCGCACGGATAGCGTCGTCGAAACCGGCGGGTGTCATCTCGATGCCCCACTCGGCGCCCGCCATGCGACTGATCGTCTCCTCCATCAATGTGCCGCCGAAATCGTTCGCCCCGGCCTGCAAGATCGCCTGACATGCCTGCACACCGAGTTTCACCCAGGACACCTGGATCTCGTCTATCGCGCCGTCCAGGAGGATGCGCGCGACCGCGTGCATCCTCAGGTTCTCCTCGAAGGTCGCGCCGGGACGCGCCTTCCCGGCGAGATAGATGGGAGCGTTCCGGTGGACGAACGGCAGCGGCACGAACTCGGTGAAGCCTCCCGTGTCGGCTTGGATCGCGGCGAGACGACGCAGATGCGCGACCCAATGGGGCGGCGCGTCGACGTGGCCGAACATCACCGTGCTCGAGGATCGGATCCCCACGCCGTGGGCCGTGCGCACGATCTCCTCCCACGTGTCGGCCGGCAGCTTCCCTTTGGTCAGGAGCCACCGGACGTCATCGTCCAAGATCTCCGCCGCGGTCCCGGGCATCGTCCCCAGGCCGTGCGCCTTCGCCTCGGTCAGGAACTCCCCGAAGGGAACCCCCAGGCGTGTGGCACCGTTGAGGACCTCCATAGGGCTGAACGCGTGGATGTGCATCTGGGGCACCGCCGCTTTCACGGCGTCCAGCAGGTCGAAGTAGAAGGTGCCGGGCAGGTCCGGGTGGATCCCACCCTGCATGCAGACCTCGGTGGCGCCCCTGTCCCAGGCCTCCCGGGCTCGGGAGGCAACCTCCTCCAGGGTGAGCGTGTAGGACTCGGCGTCGACCTCGCGCTGGGCGAAGGCGCAGAAACGGCATCCCACGTAGCAGACGTTGGTGAAGTTGATGTTCCGGTTCACCACGTAGGTGACCTCGGGTCCGACGGCCTCCGCACGCAGATCGTCGGCCACCGAACAGAGCGCATCCAGGGCCGCACCCTCCGCCTGGAACAACGCGAGGGCCTCTTCATCCGAGATGGGCTGGTGTGCCGCGGCCTTCGCGAGCGCAGCGCGGATGTCGCCCCCGAGCCGCTCGGGGTCGCGACGGCGCCCGGCCCAGGCTGCGGTGACGGCGTTGTCCTCGGTTTCGAACGAGCCGTAGACGGGCTCCGCGTCGGGCCGGAGGCCGGCCCCGTCGGCCTTCGCGAAGGTGAGCGCGATGGTCCTGGGCTTGAAGGTGACGTCGGGGTCCTGCCAGGGCACCGGCTCGGGGCGCTCACCCGCACGAGCCAGGCCGTCGGCGCCGAGCAGCGCTGCAACGGGCGCCCGCATCTTCGCGGCCATCCAGGGGTCGGGTTCGGTGGCGTACCGGGGGTAGATGGTCAGGCGTTCGCGGAGGTCCTTGCCCCGGGAGGCTGTGGTCTCGCGGAGCCTCGCGATCTGTGGCCACGGTCGCTCGGGGTTCACATGGTCAGGCGTGAGCGGTGAGACCCCTCCCCAATCGTTGATCCCTGCATCGAGCAGACGCAGCTGCTGCGCCTCGTCGGAGAGGTTCGGTGGCGCCTGGACGCTCAGGTGAGGACCGAACACGACACGGGACGTGGCGACCGCCGCCAAGAACTCGTCGTCGGCCGGCTCCGCGGCGGCATGCATCGCCGTGCCCGGCTTGGCCCGGAAGTTCTGGACGATCACCTCCTGGATGTGGTGATACCGGCGATGGAGGTCCCGGATGGCGAACAGCGACTCCGCACGTTCGCGCGAAGTCTCGCCGATCCCCACCAAGATCCCGGTGGTGAACGGGATCGCCAGACGACCGGCGTCTTCGATCGTGCGGAGGCGGACGGCGGGAACCTTGTCGGGTGAGCCGAAGTGCGGCATCCCCCGCTCCGTCAGTCGCTCGCTCGAGGTTTCGAGCATGATCCCCATCGATGCACTGACGTGCTTGAGGCGCGCCAGATCCTCGTAGGTCATCACGCCGGGGTTCAGATGCGGCAGCAGTCCGGTCTCTTCGATCACCGCGATCGCCATGGCACGGAGGTACTCGAGCGTGGATCCGTAGCCCCGCTCCAGGAGCCACGACCGGGCCTCGGGGTAGCGATCCTCGGGCCTGTCCCCCAGCGTGAACAGCGCCTCCTTGCAGCCGGCGAGCCGCCCGGCTTCGGCGATGCCCAGGACCTCCTCGGGGGTGAGGAATGGCGCCTGCAAGCGCGCCGGGGGCTTGGCGAACGTGCAGTAGTGGCAGTGGTCGCGGCAGAGCATGGTGAGCGGCACGAACACCTTCGGCGAATACGTGACCGCGCTGGCCCACCCGATGTCACGCAGCTGGCCGGCCACCGCCATCAGGCGTTGCAAGCCGGGGCCTCGGGCATCCAGCAGAGCCTCGGTTTCCTCGAGGCTCAGAGCCTTCCCCTGCTCGGCGCGGGCGAGTGCCCGCCGGAGCGCGTGGGGGGTGGCGTCGGCCATCGCGGGCGAGCCTACTACCCTTCCCGGCTATGAAGGTCGCGGCGCTCGCGGGTGGGGTCGGTGCGGGGAAGTTCCTGCGTGGCTTGACCCGTGTGGTGCCCGGCGCCGACCTCAGCGTGATCGTGAACGTGGCCGACGACGTCGTCGTGCACGGGCTGCACGTCTCCCCCGATCCGGACTCGGTCACGTACTGGCTCGGCGACGTCTTCGACCGGGAGCGCGGCTGGGGGCGACGTGAGGAGACCTTCCGCGCAACGGGGGAGTTGGCCGCCTTCGGGGCCGCGGATGCCTGGTTCGGCCTGGGCGACCTGGACATGGCTACCCACCTGTTCCGGACGAAGCTGCTCGCGGACGGCATCCCCCTCTCGGAGATCACACGCCGTATCGCCGAGCGGTTCGGTGTCGGAGCGACCCTCATCCCGGTGAGCGATGACCACGTCGAGACTCGCATCGACGCCGTGGACGCCACGACGGGCGAGAGGCTCGACCTGCACTTCCAGGAGTACTGGGTGAAACGGCGCGGGAACGACGCCGTCGAGGCCATCCGGTACGCGGGAGCGGCGGACGCCGCACCGGCCCCCGGGGTGCTCGAGGCGATCGCGCGGGCCGACGCCGTGGTGATCTGCCCATCGAACCCCGTGGTCTCGATCGGGCCGATGCTCGCCATACCGGCTCTCCGTGCGGCGGTCGCCGCCCGCCGCGACGTCTGCGTCGGCATCCGCGGCATCGTGGGCGATGGCCCCGTGGCGGGCATGGCCGACCGCTTGATGCCGGCGGCCGGCATCGAGGTCAGCGCTGCCGGCGTGGCGGAGCACTACCGCGGGCTGCTCGCCGCCTGGCTCATCGATCGGGTGGACGTCACGCTCGCGGGCCGCATCCGAGCACTGGGGATGGCGTGCGGGGCGACCAACACGATCATGACCGGTGATGACCGGGCCGAGGCCGTCGCCCGGGCGGCGCTGGGGCTGTTGCCGTGAGCCTCGAGGTCGTGCCGATCGAGGGCCTGCCCGAGGTCCGGGCGGGCGATGACCTCGCCGCGCTGCTCGCGCCGGCGCTACGAAGAGCGGGCGTGCGCGACGGCGATGTCATCGCGATCACGCAGAAGATCGTCTCCAAGGCCGAGGGTCGTGTCATCGCCGGAACGGCCCGGTCCACGGTGGTCGAGGCCGAGACCACCCGGGTGGTGGCTCGGCGCGGCGACCTCGTGATCGCCGAGACCCGGCACGGGTTCGTGTGCGCCAACGCAGGCGTCGACGCGTCGAACGTGGGCGCCGGTTCGCTCTCCCTGCTCCCCGAGGACCCCGACGGCAGCGCGGCGGCGCTTCGATCCAGCCTGTCGGGGGCCTTGGGCATCCAAGAACTCGCGGTGGTGGTAACGGACACCTTCGGACGAGCGTGGAGGGAGGGTCTCGTCGACGTCGCCCTCGGGGTCGCGGGGATGCCCGCGGTGGTGGATCTGCGCGGGACCCCCGATCACACCGGACGTCTGCTCGACGCCACGGTCGTGGCGCTGGCCGACCAGGTGGCGGCGGCGGCCGGCATGGTCATGGGCAAGGACGAGATGATCCCCGCCGCCGTCGTGCGAGGTCTCCGGTGGACGGCGGCGGCTGGTCGCGGTGCCGATCTGGTGCGAGCGGCGGCCGACGATCTGTTCCGTGCATCGCCGATGCAGGCCCTGCACGCACGCCGCACCATCAGGTCGTTCGGCGCCGGGACCGTCGCGCGGGAAGCGGTGGCGGAAGCCGTCGCGGCAGCCTGCACAGCGCCCGCCCCGCATCACACCCGGCCGTGGATGTTCGTGGCCCTTGACGGGTCACCGGCCAAGCGTGCCCTGCTCGCAGCCATCGCCCAGGCGTGGCGGGCGGACCTGCGCCGCGACGGGACACCGGAGGAGACGATCGTGCGCAGGATCGCGCGGAGCGACGAGGTCCTCGGCGCCGCCCCCACGCTGATCGTGCCCTTCGTCCGGTTCGACGGTGCGCACCCCTACGCGGACGAGGAGCGGGCGGGCGCCGAGCGCGAGATGTTCCTTCTCGCCGGTGGGGCGGCGATCCAGACCCTGCTGCTCGGCCTGCACGCGCGAGACGTGGCGTCGTGCTGGATCTCCTCGACGCTGTTCTGTCAGGAGGAAACGCGAGCCGCGCTCGGCGTGGACGACGGCTGGCACGCGCTCGGGACCGTGGCGTGCGGACCGATGCCGGAGGGCGGAGCCGCGCGGCCCCGCCCTCCGATCGATCCGGTGGACTTCCTGCGCTGGGCTTAGGCCAGCACACCCTTGAGGAAGTAGCCGAGGAAGATGACGGCGACCACGTAGAGCAGCGGGTGCACGTCCTTCGCCTTCCCCTGGATCAGACGGATGAACACGAACGAGATGAACCCCGCCCCTACTCCGTTCGTGATCGAGTACGTGAACGGCATCAAGCCGACCGTGAGGAGCGCGGGGATACCCATGGCCGGATCGCGCCACGCGATCTCACCCACGCCCTGCATCATCAAGTACCCCACCACGATGAGGACGGGAGCGGTCGCCTCGGCCGGGATCACGCCGGCGATCGGCGAGATGAACAGGCACGCGAGGAACAGCAGTCCGGTCACGACGCTGGCCAAGCCGGTCTTGCCGCCTTCACCGATGCCCGAAGCGCTCTCGATGAACGTCGTGTTCGACGAGGCGCTCGCGGCTCCTCCCGCCGCGGCGGCGAGCGAGTCGACGAGGAGCACCTTCTTGGCGTCGGGCAGGGTGCCGTCGTCCGCGAGCAGGCCGGCCTCGTCGGCCAGGCTGTTCGCCGTTCCCATGGTGTCGAAGAAGTCCGACAGCATCACAGCCACGACCAGGCCGAGCGCGGTGATGAACCCGAGCGTCGAGAAGAACCCGAACGAGAACTTCCCGACGAGGGAGAAGTCCGGGCTCGACGTCACCGCGTCCGGCACGACGCCCACACCGGGGATCGCAGCCCACATCGCGCCGTCTGCGAACGCCTCGTTGATGATCACCCCGGCGACGGTGGCGGCGAGGATGGCGAGCAGCAGGCCGCCCTTCGTCTTGCGTACGGTGAACAGGATGGCTGTGGCGAGACCGATGGCGAACACGAGGATCCTGAGCGTCGTGAGGTCGGTGGACAGGGTCACGAGCGTCGCGTCGCTATTGACGACGATCCCGGCGTTCACCAGCCCGATGATCATCAGGAACATCCCGATCCCGATCCCGATGGCCCGCTTCAGATCCGTCGGGATGGCGTTCATGATCATCTCGCGCAGGCCCGTCAACACGAGTGCCGTGATGATGAGGCCCTCGACGACCACGACCCCCATCGCCTCGGGCCACGTCAGCCCGTAACCGGCGACGAGCGTGAATGCGACGAAGGCGTTGAGACCCAGCCCCGAAGCGATCGCGAACGGGTAGTTCGCGTACAAGCCCATCGCGATGGTCGCGATCCCACCCACCAAGGCCGTGACGGTGAGCACCTGCGGGAAGGCGAGCGTGGTGCCCGCCGAGTCCGGGACGGCGCCCAGGATCCCCGGGTTCACGAACAGGATGTAGGCCATCGTCAGGAACGTCGTGGCGCCGGCCATCACCTCCGTGCGGACCGTGGAACCCCGTTCGGAGATCTTGAAGAACCGGTCCATGCCGGCCCCTCCCCCGCCATCTGGCACGCGAACGAGCCGGTCGTTCTCGGTCTTGGCCATGCCCCCCCTCGATCCAAGCCGGCACGGGAGGCCGGCGAGCACGTGGGGAAGGCATCGCGAGCATAGGAACCACGCGGTTCTGACGCAAGCCGCGCAGCAACGCATCCCCATCGTTCGCGCGGTGTTCGATACCCTGGGCGCCGACCAAGACGAAGGAGCCATCGCGCGTGGGGAACCAGCCGAGGGGCGGCCGTGGGGCGAACAAGCCCCAGCCCGACCGCCCGACGAAGTCCGAACGCAAAGACGAGGCACGCGCCGAGCGCGAGCAGATCCACGCACGGATGGCCCGGCGACGCCGGAACCGGGTCGGCGCTCTGATCGTCGGCATCGCGGCCGCTGCGGTCGTGATCATGCTCGTCATCTCCCTGTCGGGGGAAACGGGAGAACCAGGCACGACACCGTCGGGCACAGCGCTCCCCGGACTCATGACCTCCATCGCCCCCTGGGGCGCGAACAACGACCAACTAGCTGAGCGGATGGCGATCTTGGACATGCCGGCCTTCGAAGACAACGAAGGCCACCGCCACGTGCGCCTGTGGATCTTCGTGCACGGGGAGCAGGTCGCCATACCCGCCGACATCGGGTTCCCGGGCACCATCGCCTCGCCGCTGCACACGCACGACGACACCGGGACGCTGCACGTGGAGGCCGTCGACCCGACGTGGGTGCCGAGCGTCGGGACCTTCTTCGACTCGTGGGGTCTGCGGCTGACATCGGCGTGCGTCGGCGCGTATTGCGAGCAGGGCGACGACGCGGTGCGCGTCTACACGAACGGCGAAGCGTTCGAAGGGGACCCGCGGACCATCCCGATGGAGGACCAAGAGGCCATCGTCATCACCTACGGCTCCGAGGACGAGCTCCCGGAGACCATCCCTGACTCCTTCACCTTCGGGTCCTAGGGGACACGACATGGCGAACAAGAAGAAGCGGAAGCGGCCCGACCGCGCCCGGGCGTCCGCGACGGAGCCCATGGGTGGGGCGAACGTCGCTCGCCGCGAGCGCAAGGAGGAAGCGCGCGCCCTGCGTGAGGCCGAGCGCAAGCGCCAGGCCCGTGCGAACGCCCTCCGCAGGGTGACCACCTTCGCCGTGATCGGCGTGGCAGGGTTCGCCGTGATCACGTTCCTCGGCAGGGTGTCGTCGCCCACACCCCTGCCCGACGCCGCGAAGGCTGCAGCCCAAGAGGCCGGCTGTGGCGACCTCGAGATCCCTGAGAGCACCGCACCTGGGGGTCAGCATCTGGACCCCGGAGCCACGTATGTCTACGACGGCCCGCCGGGCACGAGCGGGCTCCACGCCCAGGCACCGCTGCCCGCCACGCCCCGTGTCCTCACGGTGCCGGTCGACGAAACGCAGGCGGTCCACACCCTCGAGCACGGCGGCGTCGTCGCCTACTACCGGCTGCCCGCCGAGCAAGGGGTGTCCCAGGACGTGGTCGACCGGCTCGCGACGGTGGTCACGGCGGGACCGGCCTCCTACCTGATCCCCTACGCCGGCTTGCCGGAGGGACAGGGGCTCGCGTTCACCGCCTGGAACAAGCGGATGTTCTGCCCTCTGGGCACGAACGCGGACCAGGCCGCCACGATCGCGCAGGGGTTCATCGACGCCTACGCCTGCACGTCCAATGCGCCCGAGGGCAAGAACGGCGACGGCTGCTGAGGCGGCCGGTCAGCTCGCGACCGCGACGCACGTCTTGGGGGCCGCACAGCGGATAGCACCGTGCTCGAACCGAGCCCGCACGCCCCGATCCGCGCGATCGAGGACCCGCGTGAGCGGGAACCCGAGCCACCCGCCCGCACCGCCTTCGTCGGTATAGGTGCGGAGCACGGGCCCCCACAGCGCGTGGGCGCCGGTGACGCCCTTCCAGTAGATCCGTCCCCCGACGAAGTCCAACACCTTGCAGTTCGCGCAGGAGACGGCGCGCGCCCTGGACAGGTCCCGCACCTTCGAGGTGGGAACGCCGAGCACGCCGGACCCGGTCCCGACGGCCCGGTACTCGTCGTCGATCGCGCCCTTGATCCAGACCGTGAACCCCTTCGAACCGTTGCGATACAGGCCACCACCGGTGAACAGCTGCTGGACGCCGCTCGGCACCTGCGTGGTGGGCGAGGACGGCAGACCGGGCGCGCACATGAGCTGGTCGTAACGCTCGCGGATCGGCCCGGAGATCGTGCGGTCGGCGTTGATCCAGACTCGGTCATCGGGGAGCCCGAGACCGGCGCGGAGTTGCGTCCCCGTGATCGTGCGGCTCCCGCCGGTCCCGAGCACACGCAGGGTGACGATCCTGCCCGACGCGCCCCGCGTGATCCGATCGAACGAGTTCACCGTGCCGATGGAGCCGGTATAGGGGCCGAGCCGGGAGGTCACGCTCGCGGCGTCGAAGGTCCGGACCCACGCGATCCACGGGTTCGCGGACGTGGACTCCCCCGGGTCGCACACGCCGCGCAGCCACGGGATGGCGAACGCATCGTTGCCGGCGTGCCAGACATCCTCGACGTTCTCCGAGTGCCCACCATCAGACGCCGCATAGAACGCCTGGATGACCCGCCCGCCGAACGTCACGGCCTGACCGGCCGTGGCGTCCACGGCCGCCACCCAGCGATCGCCCATCGACCCGGACTCGCGGTCATAGCCTATGTACGTCTGATCGCCGGAGCCGTCGGTGAGGTGGCACGCACAGTCGCTCCGCAGCCCGTAGCGAACGATGGCGTACGTGGCGTAGGAACGCGCAGCCACGGCCTGGGCCCGCAGCGACGCCCGGGGCCACGAGGCGGGAACCTCGCCGAGCCCGTAGAGGTAGTCCTCCATGCCCACGCGCGCGATCAACCTCTCCCGGCAGCCACTGGTGCAGTCATAGAGATCGATCTCGATCGATCCCCGCGCGTAGGCGAACCCGTCGTACCAGATCGAATCCGCCTCCGGGATGAACACGCGGGCGCCATCGCGCTCATACGTCACGCTGAGTGAGACGGCCGGACCGCCCCAGCGGCGTTCGCCGACGAGCTTCCCCGCTCCGTCGCGGATCGCGAAACCGTCCGCTTTCGCGGTGACGGTCCAGGTCGCGCCGCCGGGGATCTTCCCGGCCAGCCGTCGGCCGGCCTTCCCCTCCCAGATACGTACCGGGCCGCCCTGGGCACCCAGGTGCACCACCGTCCGGCCGGTGGTCAGCCCGACCCGGATCCGGTCGGGCACCTCCGCCGCGCGCTCGACCTTCGTCCCTTGGTAGAAGTGGCGCAGGATGCGGCCGTGGGTCCAGCCCATCTTGGCGAGGCCGTACGCGCCCCATTGCGACATCCCCAGACCGTGTCCATAGCCGGAGCCGTCGAACGTGAACGACCCACCGGCCGTCGCCGGCGGGGCGCTCGGCAGCATCGCCGTCCCCGTAAGGATGGCGACGATCGAGGTGATGATCGCTCGGCGCATCGCGGCTATCGTTCCCACTCCCCCGGCCCGGTGCCGGCACCTTGGCACCATCGGCACGCCCGCAGGTGCCGTTGAGTCGGGTGACCGGGGGATAGTGCCCGGACGCTAGCCGGGCGGAACTTCGGCGTCCACCGAGACCCGGGCACCCTCGAGCACCCCGTGCTCGGGTACGCGCGCCCCGGCGCCCAGGACGGAGTCCGACACGCGTGCACCCGCCCCGACGCGAGCCTCCGCCCCGACGACGCTGCCCAGCACCACTGCCTGGGCGCCGATGAACGCTCCGGTGTGCACCACGCTTCGTTCCACCCGCGCGCCCCGGCCGACCCGTGCCTCGGCACCCACGGCCACGGCCGCGTCCAGCCGGGCGCTCGGATCCACCTCGGCGCTGGGGTGGATCCACGGTGCGTCGTAGGAGATACCCCGGACCCGGCCCGCGAGCAGGTCGGCGTGGGCCTGCAGGTACTTCTCCGGGGTGCCCAGGTCGATCCAGTAGCCTTCGGCTCCGAAGCCGTACACCGGATGCCCGGCCGCGATCACCTCCGGGAAGATCGTCCGTTCGATGGAGATCTCTTCACCGGCCGGGAAGGCCCGCAGGACGGCGGGGTCGAGCAGGTACGTGCCCGCGTTGATGTCGCCGGCCACGGGGTCCGTGGGTTTCTCGCGGAACGCCACGACGCGGCCGTCCTCCTCGGTCTGGACCAAGCCGAAGGCGCGGGCGTCCTCGACGTGGTGCAGCGCGATCGTGACCGAGGCGCCGCGCTCGTCGTGGAAGGCCCGCATGGCCGTCAGATCGAGGTCGGTGCAGATGTCGCCGTTCAGCGCGAAGAACGGGTCGCTCCCCACGACGTCGAGGGTCTGCACGACGGCGCCACCGGTCCCGAGCGGTCGCTCTTCGGTGACCCAGGTGATCGCGGGCTCACCGGCGCGCGCGGCGATGAACGGGTGGAACGCCTCCTCGAGGTAGGGGGAGGACAGGATCACCTCGCGCACGCCGTGCTGCACGAGGCGGTCGAGGGTGTGGTCCAGGATCGGCCGGTCGACGAGCGGGAGCAGTTCCTTCTTCACGGTCTCCGTGAGCGGACGCAGACGCGTGCCGAACCCCCCGACCAGCACCACCGCCTTCATCGACCGATCAGTCTCCCTGCGAGCCAAGCGATCTCGGCACGCGACCGCAGCACCATCCACGCCAGCGGAAGGGTGAGGCGACGCCACCCCCCGGCCCGATGCTTCGCGTAGTACCGGTACATGCTGGTGGAGTGCATCACCACCAACCGGTGCGGGCGGCGCGCGCCGCCCGTGGACACGCCGATCTGGTGCAGGACCTCGACCTCCGGAGTGAACACGACGGACCAACCCGCGTTGTGCAGGCGGGTCGCGACGTCGAGCTCTTCGGCGTAGAGCGGGAACGCCTCGTCGAAACCCCCGACCGCATCGAACGCCTCCCGCGGGATGAGCATGCAGCAACCGCTCACCCAGTCCACCGACCGCTCGGTGGTGCGATCCCACCCGTCCATCTCGTATCGCCTCGTGAAGGGGTTGGCCCGGGTGAACGGCGCCAGGAACGCGTGCCCGGCGGCGTCGACCACGCTCGGGAACGTCCTCCCGCTCGGGTACGCGATGCCCGCCGGGTCTCGGATCATCGGTCCCACGATCCCCGCGCGAGGATGGGAGCGTCCGACCGCGACCAGGTCTTCGACGGTGCCGGCGAACCACTCCGTGTCGGGGTTCAGGAACAGCAGGAACGGGGCGTCGGTCAGGCGCGCCCCCTGGTTCCACGCCGGTGACAGGAACATGTTCGTGGGGTTGCGGACCAGCTGGACCCCCGGGCGCTCCGCGGCGCGCTCGGACCCGTCACGCGAGGCGTTGTCGATCACGATCGTCTCGGTCTTCACGGAGCCGCGGCATCGCTCCAGCGAGTCCAGGCAGCGTGCGAGCCACGAGCCGGTGTCGTAGTTCACGATCACGACGGCCACCTCGGCCGCGGGGCCCACGCTCATGCGGGAGCGGTGCGCGCGACCAGCACGATGCCGGTCATGATGCACGCCACGCCCAACCACCGAAGGGGCGGGACCGTCTCGTGCAGGATGAACCGATCCACCGCGACGATCAGGAGATACGTGAGGGCAGCGAACGGATAGGCGAAGGACAGCGAGGTCCGGGAGAGCACGAACAACCAGACCACGGCCGACAACCCGAACAACGCCAGGCCGCCCCACACGGTCGCGTTGGTGAGCATCGTCCGGGCGGCCGCGCCCGAGAGCGTCACGACGCCCCCGATGGACTCCGTGACCTGGTTCATCCCGGACTTCAGCGTCAGTTGTGCCATCGATGCCAGGCCGACGGACACGAGGATCATAGCGACGAGCATCGGTAGATGACCCCCCCTGTCCGCGGCCGGCCCGCGAGCGTCACTCACGGTCCTCCACCTCGACGATCACGGGCATATAGGTCTGATCGCGGCGCCCCTCACGCTGGCGCACCTCGAAGGAGTATCGCTGGTCCTGCACGTGGTAGACACGCTCGTTGTCGCGAGAGTGCACCCCGATCGTGACCCAGTACTTCCCCCCCGTGAACGGGACCGGCCCGGCCCGGAACCGCACCAGGCGTTCTGCATCGAGGACGCCCAGGTCGGCCCCCTCGCGGGCGGTGTCGGTGCTGAAGATGAAGTTGTTCGCACCGTCATGCAGCGCGAAGGAGACGACGGGATCGTGGACCGGCTCGTTCGCCTTCAGCTCGATCTCCAGCGTGAGCTGGTCGCCGGGGTCAAGAGGCCCGTCCAGCGGGACGCCCGATCGTCCGAGGCGAGCGGCCACGATCTCGATCTCTTTCGATCCCTCCTCGCGCGCGAACTCGAGGTCGTTCTTCAAGATCGTGAGGCGCATCTCGCGGACGACGTCGTCCGGGTCACCGATCACGTGCACCTGCCCGTGATCGAGCATCACGGCCTGATCGCAGAGTTGGCGGACCAGGTCCAAGGCGTGGCTCACCAACACGATGGTGCGGCCCTCCTTCTGGAACGTCCGGACCCGGTCGAGGCAACGGGCCTGGAAGTGCTCATCGCCCACGGCGAGGACCTCGTCGATCAAGATCACCTCGGGATCGACGTGCACGGCGCACGCGAACCCCAAGCGAACGAGCATCCCCGAGGAGTAGAACTTCACGGCGGTGCCCATGAAGTCCTCCAACTCCGCGAACGCAACGATGTCGTCGTACACGCGCTCGGTGTCCTTGCGCGACAAGCCGAGGAACGACGAGTTGAGGTAGACGTTCTCCTTGCCCGTGAGCTCCGGGTGGAACCCAGCGCCCAGCTCCAGCAACCCCGCCAGCCGGCCCCGCTGGCGCACGAGACCCTCCGTGGGGCGGAGGATCCCGGCGATCACCTTCAGCAGCGTGCTCTTGCCCGACCCGTTGTGCCCGATCAGCGCGAGCGTCTCACCCGTCGGCACCTCGAAGTCCACATCGCGCAGCGCCCAGAAGTCCTCGGCGCGGATCCGGCCACCCAGGACCCGCCGTTTGAGCGACCCAGGCTTCTCCCGGAAGATACGGAACCGTTTGCCCAGGTGATCGACCTGGATCGCCGCGTTCGAGCTCATAGCTCCTCCGCGAAGTCGCCCGACAGCGCGAAGAACGTCCGCCATGTCACGTACAGGAGTGCCGTGGATGCAAGGATCACCACGCTCAACCCGAGGATCAGCGCTCCGTCAGACGGCGGAGTGAGAACGCTCACGGCGTCACCGTGGTGGTACAGCGCTCGCTGCAGACCGGACACGACCCAGGTCATGGGGTTCAGTTGGTAGATGCGCCAGAAGAAAGCGCCGTGCTCGTACTTGCCGATGAACGCCGCGTGAGCGACCCCGGTCGCATACACGATCGGAGTCATCCAGAACCACACGAGGAGCAACAGCCCCAGGAGATGCTCGATATCGCGGTACCGCACGTTGAGCGCCGAGACCCAGAGCGTCACCGCCGTGGTGAACAGCAGCAACGCCACGATCGACAACGGGTAGAGCCACACGAACTCGAGCGCGAACCCAGCGGCCTCTTCCGTGAAGAGGGGCCGGATCAGGATGAACAGGAAGAACACCGCGGACTGCAGGACCAGGTCGACCACGGCCACGCCGATCACGGACAGCGGCAAGATCTCGCGCGGGAAGTACACCTTCTTGATCAGGTTGGCGTTCCCCACGCAGACCTGTGCGCCTCCGCTGAGCGCCCCGGAGAAAAGGTTCCACGCGAGCAGACCCGAGAGCTGGAACAGGGGGTAGTCCTCCGCCGCACCGCCCTGCATGTTCGACACGAACGAGAACACCAGGAGGAAGACGACCGGGTTGAGC
>JBKJXU010000169.1:0-6508 GCA_046716145.1 Actinomycetota bacterium | reverse complement strand
ACCCGAAACAGTTCCTCAACCGCATGTTCTTCGCGCCTCTGCGCGCCAGAGGGTTGCCCAGGGACGTTGCGGCGTCGCTGACTTCGCTGGAGAAGTTTGTGACGACACTGGAACATGCCCGATTGAGGTCGCCGAAGAGGCGAGTTGCTCGGGGCGGTCTGGATCGAGAAGAAGCGGGCGAGTCCCTCACCCCGGGGTGATCGCGCTCGTCGACGCCTTCGGGTCCGGGTGATCACCGAGGACGGTGAGCTGATCCGGGAGCTGACCCTCGATCCTAGCCGTGACTACCAGCCGCACGGCCGGGGCTGACGTGGAACGATGTCCCGAGACATGTCGGCACGATGTCGCGAGACATCACAGAGGTGCCCCCGGCAGGAATCGAACCTGCGACAGGTTTAGGAAACCGGTGCGCCCGCCGCAGGCGTTCCGAAATCGGCGAAATCCGTTCCGAGACGCCTCGTGTCACCCGTTTCACCAGGTCAAATGGGGTTTTCTGCCGGCCCCTACGAGGGCACGAGGGCCGAGGGTACGAGGGCGAGGGCCCGAGGGCCCGAGGGGCGAGGGCACGAGGGCGGGGCCTGGCGAGAATGTGGGCAAGAACCTCCTTCCCAGCCAGGCAACCGCATCGAGTCTATCTAGCATGGGGTAGCGAGCGAGTTCTCGCCGCAATACGGGTGAAGATCGGAGCCGGTTCAACCTTCGCCGCCTTCCGACTGAAGTTGCGGTACGTAGTCCGTTGGCGGGGTCGCGCGAAGGTGCTCGGCGCGATTGAGCCCGCGACGAGGATTCTCCTCATCGCCATGGAGGCGCGGGCGAAGAGGAACCAGACGTTCGAAACAACGCAGGGCGGCGCCGGCCTCGCCTACGTCGCCCCCTTGGGGAACGTATTCGTGGTCCAGGATTACGCGAAGCTCCTTCGCGCGAGCAGAGGCGATGGCGAACTTCGTCCCGAGGCGACGTTCGGCACCTCCGACGGTGTGAAGCTTGGCGTCTGGTCAGAGCGACCCTTCTTGATCACATCGAAGACGCATGAGCGACTGGGGAAGTCTGTGGACTACATTCGCAGCTAGCACGAGTGAAGCCAGCGTTGGTCCATGTCTTGCCCAGGACGCCAGAGAGGGCCGAGCAGATGGCCGATTTCCACACCGTCGAGGAGTTCTGGCGTTCGTTCGTCGAGGCGACTGGCATCGACGGCCCGCACACCGCCTGGTCGTTCGGGAACGATCCGGACATGGCGAACGAACTCGGCTTATTGGTACTCGACGGACCGAAGCGGGCCACGACGAGTCTGCTGTCGTGGTACGAGGTCGACGACGCCGAACCGCTTCCGCAGGTTGGCGACCTGAGCGTGATCCTGGATGGGAGCGGCAACCCCGTGTGCGTCATCCGAACAACGGACGTCGAGGTCCGGCCATTCGGACGCGTTGACGAGGCTTTCGCGTGGATCGAGGGTGAGGGTGATCGCAGTCTCGCCCACTGGCGGAACGCGCACGTTGCCTTCTTCGCGAGCGAGGGGAAGCCGGTGGATGAGGAAACCCCGGTCGTGCTCGAGACATTCGAGCTGCTGTGGCCAGCCGGCCAAGCCGCGTGAGTAGGGGCGATGACCGATCCGCCTGCCGGCCCAGCGCCTCAACGGCCCGAACGGCGTTCCCAATCGATGAAATCCGTTCCGAGATGCCTCCGCGCACCCGTCCGACGAGGTCAGATGGGTTTTCTGCCGGCCCCTACGAGGGCGAGGGCTACGAGGGCCGAGGGCGGGCTCAGCACGAGTGTGGTCAGGGGCTTGGGGGGACAGCAGCGGAGGTGGCCCTAGGCCGCGGCTTCGACCGGCAGCCTTGCTCTGCAGCGGGCGAGCGTGAGGGCGTTGACCAACCTCGCATGGCCGAGCAGATCGACCATCTGGCGACGCCAGCCTTGCCATCCGTGGTGAACGGGATGCTGGGGACTAGCCCGAACCCCTCGGTGACGGGATTCCCCCCGAGCATAGTCCACGGGCAGATACACAAGGCCGATGCAGTCGCACTACAGACGCAGTCCGACCTTACTACCGCATACAACGATGCGGCTGGGCGCTCAGGACGCCCGTCACCGCGATCCGCTTCATCGCCAGGAACTCGCACGCAGCTTCCTTGATGCTCGGCATCGAACGCTCCTTCCCCTGACGCCCGCGCCACCCGCGCGGTTGCCTGTGCGCCACCCGTCAGCGAACCTTGGCACCGGGTGAGACCGCCCGGCACGGTCGGGCACGCCCGGCCCGGCGGGGACCTTCGGCTCAGGGCGTGGTGAACGCGCGGATCGCGCGGGCGGCATCGGCCACCGCCGCGGCATCCACGCCATGGGCGTAGCCCAGACGGTCGAGCAGGCCGCACAGCGCCTCGGTCGCAAGGTTGCCGGGTGCACCCGGTGCGTACGGGCATCCGCCGGTCCCGCCCGCGGACGCGTCGAAGATCCGCACGCCGAGCTCGAGCCCGGCCTCGACGTTGGCCAGCGCCCGGCCGTACGTGTCGTGCAGGTGCAGCGCGAGCTGCGCGGCCGGGATCCGGTCCAGGAGCGCCGTGACGACGCGGCGGACGTCGTCGGGCTGGGCCACGCCGATCGTGTCGCCGATCGAGATCTCCTCGCACCCGAGATCGAGCAATCGCAGGGCGACGTCGGCGACGCGTTCGGTCGGGACCGCACCGCTGTACGGACAGCCGAACGCGGTGGACACGTACCCGCGGCGCCACCATCCGAGCTCGCTCGCTCGTTCCAGCACCGGCGTGAAGGCCTCGAGCGACCCGGCGATGGTCATCCCGATGTTGGCCTGGGTGAACGCCTCCGATGCGGCCGTGAAGACCGCGATCGCGTCCGCCCCCGCGGCCTCGGCGCGTGCCAGGCCCCGCGCGTTCGGGACCAGGACGGGGTAGCGGACCCCGGGGCGCCGCCGCACGCGGGGGAGGACCTCGTCGGCGTCGGCGCGCTGCGGGATCGCGCGCGGCGATACGAACGAAGTAACCTCCACGACGGGGAGCCCGGCGCGGGCCAGCGCCTCGATGAACGTGATCTTCGTGTCGGGGGGGACGACGCCGCTCTCGTTCTGCAGGCCGTCCCGGGGGCCGACCTCGACGATCCTGACCGCCCGCCCGCCGGCGCCGCCGCTCACGGCTCCTCCATCTCCACGAGGACCTGTCCCGAGGCGACGAAGTCCCCCGGCCGCACCCGCACCGCGGCGACGATGCCCGCCGAGGGCGAGCGCACCGCCAGCTGCATCTTCATCGCCTCCAACACCACCAGCACGTCGCCCGCGCCCACCCGGGCGCCGTCGGCGACGTCGACGCGCCGGACGGCCGCCGGCATCGGCGCGACGAGCGAGCCGCCGGGCGGCGGGAGCGTGACGGGATCGAGCACGTCGCCCGCCAGCGGGTAGGCCCACCCGCGGTACTGCGCCCATCCGCCGGCGACGACGACGCCGCGCGGCATCGCGGGCCGCTCGCCGAACGCGCGCCAGGGATCGGCGGCGTTCCCGGCGCCCGCCGTCACGCCGTCGGGGAGCGGGGGGACGACCGGGCGCCACACGTCGCTCACCCAGTCCGTGCCGGCGCGGCCCGCGGCCACGTCGGGGTGGGCGAGCGTCTCCTGCAGGAAGCCGAGGTTCGTCCTCACGCCGACGATCGCGGTCTCCGACAGCGCGGCGCGCAACCGCGCGAGACACGCAGCTCGGTCCTCCGCGTACGCGATCACCTTCGCGAGGAGCGGGTCGTAGCCGAGGGCGATGTCGTCACCGCGACGCAGGGCGGTGTCGATCCGGATGCCGGGCCAGCGGGGGAGGGTCAGCCGCTCGACCCGTCCGCCGGCCGGCAGGAAGCCGTTCGCGGGATCCTCGGCGTAGATCCGTGCCTCGATCGCGTGCCCGCGCAGCACCACGTCGGCCTGCGAGAGGCCGAGCGGCTCGCCTGCGGCGATCGCCAGCTGGGCGCGGACGAGGTCGATCCCCGTGACCGCCTCGGTCACCCCGTGCTCCACCTGCAGCCGGGCGTTCATCTCGAGCAACCGGAACGAACCGTCGGGGAGCAGCAGGAACTCGGTCGTCCCCGCGCCCCGGTAGCCGGCGGCCAGCGCGATCGTGACGGCAGCATCCCCGAGCTGCGCACGCAGGCCGGCCGGCACGGCGGGCGACGGCGACTCCTCGATCACCTTCTGGTGGCGCCGCTGCAGCGAGCAGTCGCGCTCCCCGAGATGCACGCCCTGGCCGCGCCCGTCGACCAGGACCTGGATCTCGACGTGGCGGACGTCGGTCAGCCTGCGTTCGAGGAAGATCCGGCCGTCGCCGAACGCCGCGACCGCCTCCTCCCGGGCGCCGGCGAGCGCCGGGGCGAGCTCGTCGAGGTCCTCGACGGCGCGCATCCCTCTGCCGCCTCCGCCCGCGGCCGCCTTCACCAGCAAGGGGGTGCCGAGCGCCCGCGCCGCCTGCAGCAGCGCACCGTCGTCCCCGGCCGCGCCGGGCACCACCGCCACCCCCGCCTGCGAGGCGAGCTCGCGGGCGCGGATCTTGTCACCAAGGGCGCGCATCGCCGCTGGCGGCGGCCCGACCCACGTGAGTCCGGCATCGAGCACCGCCTCGGCGAACCGCGCGTCCTCGGACAGGAACCCGTACCCGGGGTGCACCGCGTCGGCGCCCGCCGTGACCGCCGCCGCGACGAGCGCGCCCGCGTCGAGGTAGGAGGGGACCGCCGCGACGCCGTCGGCGAGTTCGGCGGGCAGCGAGGCGGCGTCGTCCTGTGCGCACGCGACGAGGGCCTCGATCCCCAGCTCGCGGCATGCGCGGATCACCCGAACCGCGATCTCGCCGCGGTTCGCGATCAGGAGCCGTCGGACCACGCCGGGCTCCGCTTCTCCAGGAACGCCGTGACGCCCTCGCGCCCCTCCGCGCCCACGCGGGCTGCGGCGATCCGCTCCGGCAGGTCGTCCAGCGCCAGCGACGACGTGGCATCGCGCACCAGCCGCTTGCACGCCGTAACCGCGTCCGGCCCGGCGTCAAGGAGCGAGCCGACGACGTTGGCGACGGCGCCGTCCAACGCGTCTTCCGGCACGACGTCGAGGACCAGCCCGAGGCGGCGGGCCTCCGTCGCGCCGAACCGCCGGCCGGTGGTGAACAGCGCGCGCGTCGCGCCCGGCCCGATCGCGCGAAGCACGTACGGGGAGATCGTCGCCGGCACGAGCCCCAGGCGGACCTCCGAGAACGCGAAGGTGGTCCCGTCGGCCGCGATCGCGACGTCGGCGCAGGCCACGAGCCCCGCCCCGCCGCCGAACGCCGTACCGTGCACGCGGGCCACGACCGCCTTCGGACAGGCGTCCACCGCCTCGAACGCCGCCGCCATCCGCGCGGCGTCCTCCACGTTCTCCTCGTGCGAGAGCTCACGGCTGGCCGCCATCCATCCGAGGTCCGCGCCCGCACAGAACGCGGGGCCCGCCCCTCCAAGCACGACCACGCGAACGTCCGCGTCGCGCGACAACCCGTCGAACGTCTCGGCGAGCGCATCCAGCAGGGCAGGGTCGAGCGCGTTGCGCCGCTCGGGGCGCGCCAGGGTCACCGTCGCGACGGCGCCCTCGCGGAGGACCTCGAGCTCGTTCACATCCGGAACACCCCGAACCGCGTGGGCGGGACCGGCGCCCGCGACGCGGCGTCGAGCCCCAGTGCCAGCACCTTCCGCGTGTCCGCCGGGTCGATCACGCCGTCGTCCCACAGGAGGGCCGTGGAGTGGTACGGGTCGCCCTCGCGTTCGTACCGCTCGATGGTCGCCAGCTCATCGGCCGGGTCGCCGCCGACCGTCGTGAGCACCTTCGCGGCCTGGAGGCCGCCCATCACCGCGATCCTGGCGTTCGGCCACATCCACAGCTGCCGCGGACCGTAGGCGCGCCCGCACATCGCGTAGTTCCCGGCGCCGAACGATCCGCCGACGATCACCGTGAACTTCGGGACCTCGGCGCAGGCGACGGCGGTCACGAGCTTCGCGCCGTCCTTCGCGATCCCGCCGGCCTCGTACTCCCGGCCGACCATGAACCCGGTGATGTTCTGCAGGAACATCAGGGGTACGCCGCGCTCGCACGCGAGCTGGACGAAGTGCGCGCCCTTCAGGGCCGACTCCGAGAACAGGATGCCGTTGTTCGCCAAGATCGCCACCGGATGGCCGAAGATCCGCGCGAACCCGCACACGAGCGTGTCCCCGTAGAGCGCCTTGAACTCGTGCAGCACCGACCCGTCGACGATTCGCGCGATCACCTCGCGGATGTCGTAGGGCTCCGTCAGGTCGGCGGGGATGACGCCGTAGAGTTCCCGGGGTTCGACGACCGGCTCCGAGGGCTCGGCGATGTCCCACGCGCGGGCCGACGGCAGGTGCAGGTTCGCGACGATCTCGCGGACGATGCGAAGCGCGTGCGCGTCGTCGCGCGCCTCGTGGTCGGGCCCCCCCCGGCCCCGCGCCGGGGCCTCGGCGCCCCCCCCCGCCGCGGGCGGGGCGGCCCCCCCCGG
>JBKJXU010000168.1:0-13963 GCA_046716145.1 Actinomycetota bacterium | reverse complement strand
GGGTGGGGGGCTAGCGCCGGGCGCACCCTAACTTCGACGGGCGGCCGTGGGGGCCGCCCTTCGTCGTTCCCCCAGGCGGCCGACCGGCCGCCGCAGGACGCGCTATCACCCGAACTCCTGGACGTCGCCCAGGAGCTCCTCGGGTAAGGGAGCGGCGTCGTCGGCGCCGTCGGAGCGTGCCGCGACGGCATCCACGCTGCTCGCCACGAGGTCCGCGCGGACGCCGCTCACGACGTAGAGGTCCACCGGCTCGCCGCATCCTCCGGCGCCGACGAGCAGCCGTTGATCGTCGAGGTAGCCGATGGCGAGGGTGGGCCTCGTCTCGTCCGGTACCGCCGGCACGATCTCGTCCAGGGACCCCCAGACCGCCCGGGAGTCCTCGCATGAGGTCCCGGTCGTGAAGGCGAGCGTGTCGCCGATCCCCGGCGGGAGGACCAGCCCGGTGGCGTGCACCCCCTCCTCGGACTTCCACAGGTCGACGAGTTCGGTGGGGTCGGCCAGGTCGATGAGGTGCAGCTGCGCGAAGCCGCCCTTGTGGTTGGCGAGGTACAGGAGATAGCGGCCGTCCGAGGTGAACTCGAGCGACGGGAAGTGCTTCGCGGAAAGACCCACCACGATCCGACTTGGACGCTCGCCTTCGTTCGTGGAGACGAAGATCTGGGCGGTGCCATCGCGCGCTGCAACCGAGAGGCCGAGCGCGAGGCCGCTCGGGTGGTAGGCGATGTCCTCGTACGTGCCGTCCGGCATGGTGTCGAGACCGAAGGTGCCGTCGTCCTCCAGGACGTACTTCAGCGTCTGCTCGGCGAGCGCATCACGGAACACGACCGACTTCCCGATCGGCCGGCCCCAGTCGAGCACGGCGGAACCGTCCGCTCCATCGCCGATCAGGGCTTCGGAGCCGTCCAGGAACAGGATCTGCCCGCCGCCAACGAGCACGCGGTCACCTTGTGGGCCCCATGCGAACGGTCCGGGGTCCTGCACGGGGAACAGGCAGGAGAGCCGACCCGACACGGGGTCGAGTGCCCACGCGGACCCCGCCGCGACGAACGTGACCGTCTGGCGGGCGCGGGCCCGCACCGTTGGGCACCCGTCCGGGAGCGGTTGGCCGAGGACCGTCGGCCCGGCCGGCGCGGTGGGGGTTGGCGAAGTCGTCGTCGTGGAGCTCGAGGTCCCGATGGAGGGCGCGGGCGCGGCGGTCGGTGTGCCTCCGCTCGTGCACGAAGCCGCCACGAGGGCCAGACCCGCCAGCGCTGAGAACCGCATGCGCACGTCGCGGATGCTACGCGCGGGAGCTACCCGCGTCGAGGGCTACCATGCGGATATGGCGGGCGACCCGCAGCTCATCGACACGATCAGAGGCGCACTCATCGGCGACGACGTCGCCGTCGAGGGCCCGTTCGGTGTCCGGCGGGTCACCTACGCGGACTACACGGCAAGCGGCCGTTCGCTCTCGTTCATCGAGGACTTCATCCGCGACGAGGTGCTTCCCCTCTACGCGAACACCCACAGCGAGTCTTCCGGAACGGGCCGGCAGACCACGCGTCTGCGTGAGGACGCCCGGCGGATCATCAGGGAGTCCTGCGGCGCCAGCGAAGAGCACGCCGTCATCTTCTGTGGGTCGGGGTCCACGGGCGCCATCGCCACGTTCCTCGCGTGCCTGCAACTCCGTGTCCCCGCGGCGCTGGACGATCGCTTCGGGTTCTCGGCCCAGATAGCGCCCGAAGACCGCCCGGTCGTGTTCATCGGCCCGTACGAGCACCACTCGAACGAACTCCCGTGGCGTGAGTCGATCGCCGACGTGATCACCATCCCCGAGGACAACGACGGCCGGATCGACCTGGAGGCGCTGGAGCTCGCGCTCCTCGCCCACGCCGCCCGGCCGCTCAAGATCGGGTCGTTCTCGGCGGCGTCGAACGTGACCGGTATCTTGTCCGATACCCGGGCCGTCTCGGTCCTGCTGCATCGCCACGGCGCCCTGTCGTGTTGGGACTACGCGGCGGCCGCGCCGTACGTCGCGGTCGATATGACGCCCGGGCGCGAACGTGCCGACGCGGATCTGGATTACGCCGACGCGATCTTCGTTTCGCCGCACAAGTTCATCGGCGGACCGGGCACTCCTGGCCTGTTGATCGCCCGCAAGGAGCTCTTCGCCAACCGTGTCCCGAGCGTCCCCGGCGGGGGGACCGTGGAATACGTGAACCCGACCGAGCATGTGTATCTCTCAGACGTGGAGCGGCGCGAAGAGGGTGGCACACCCGACATCGTGGGCTCCATCCGGGCCGGGCTCGTCTTCGGACTGAAGGATGCCGTCGGCACCGAGCTCATCCGTGAGCGCGAGGAGTCGTTCACCCATCGCGCGATGCACAGGTGGCAGGAGAACCCCGGTATCGAGATCCTCGGGAGCCACGACCTGCCGAGGCTCTCGATCGTCTCGTTCGTGATCCGCCACGACGGCCCGTACCTGCACCACAACTACGTCGTGGCGCTGCTGAACGACCTGTTCGGTATCCAGGCACGTGGCGGGTGCTCGTGCGCGGGGCCGTATGGCCACCGGTTGCTCGGGATCGACCTGGACGCCTCACATGCGTTCGAGCGGGAGATCGAACGTGGGTGCGACGGGATCAAGCCGGGCTGGGTCCGGGTGAGCTTCAACTACTTCATCGCCGAGCAGGTCTTCGACTACATCATCGAGGCCGTCGACCTGGTGGCGACCGACGGATGGAAGCTCCTGCCGTGGTACCGGTTCGATCCCGCATCCGGGACCTGGCGGCATGCGACGCGGACGGGGGAGGCGCCGATGTCCCTGCGCGACGTGCGGTACGCGAACGGGGTCATGCACCACCCGGTCCACGACCGGCACGAGCCGGTGGAGCGGTTGGCCGTGTACCTGGATGAGGCACGGGCGCTGTTCGCCTCCCCATCGGTCCCGCCGCCGGGCCCGGGGCTCGACGGGGCGGTCGGTCCGGACTTCGACACGCTGCGTTGGTTCTGGCTCCCGGACGAAGCCGCCGCGGAACTGGCACAGATCAGCTGATCGGAGCGGCCCGGCGTCCAGCCCAGGCCTCCGGATGCCGATGCTCCCTGGGTGATGGACGTTTCGAGGTTCCAGGCTGCCACCGCGAACATTTCTGGGGGTCCTCGCGATGGGAACGATGAAGGATCCGCGCGTCTGGAGGCCGAACGCGACCTCGTGGCGCGGGCCAAGGAAGGTGATCGTGAAGCGTTCGGTGCTCTGTACCGCGGATACGTGGGGCCGATCGGGGGCCTGGTCCGATTTCGCTTGGGTGCTCCGGATGAGGACGTCGTGTCCGAGGTCTTCCTCCGCGCGTGGCGGAGCATCGGCACGTACCGGGAGATGGGGCGCCCTTTCGGCGCCTGGCTCTACGCTATCGCGCGCAACGTCGCGGTCGACGAAGTGCGCCGGCGAGGCCGGTCAGAGCCTGTCGCCGACGTCCCGGATCGCGGGGTCGAGCCGATGACCGCCGAGCTGATGACGCTCCGGGATGCGGTCGGTTCCCTGCCGGATGAACAGCGCAAGGTGATAGAGCTGAAGTACCTCGTGGGTCTCACGAACGATGAGGTCGGCGCCGCCCTCAAGATCTCGGCCGGCGCCGTGAACGCGAAGCAGTGGCGCGCGCTCAAGACGCTCGCCGAGCAGCTCGAGGATGGATCATGACGCCCACCGAGCGCGATCTCGAAGCGGTTGAGCGGGGTGTACTCACCCGCGAGGTCTTCCTCGCACGTCACGGGAGCGAGGGCGCCGCCGTCCTTGCGATGCACGAACGGATGCTCGAGGCCGCGTCCCCGAGCGCCGGCGATCCCGCGGCTGCGTGGGATGCCTTCCGCGAACGGCTGGACGCGCCGGCTCCTGTGTCGCAGCTGCGCCGCACCAAGCCTCGGCGGACAACCGTGCTCGCACTCGCGGCCACCCTGGCGCTGGGTGGGACGGCGTTGGCGGCCTCGCAGCTGACGACGCGCGATGTGGACGGGGGACAGCCGGCAAGTGCTCCCGCGCCGCTCGACGACACCCGGCCCGATGGACCCGACGAGGGCCAACGCGCGACACGTCCCGCTGGGCATCTCGTGCCGCGGCTCCCAGCCGAGGACGCGGTCTCCGGGGTGGGCGGCGGTCCGGGAGAGCCCGTTGGCGTTGAGGGCGAAGATGATCAGGGCGATGACGATCAGGGCGATGACGGTCAGGGCGATGACGGTCAGGGCGAGGACAGTCATGGCGGGGACGGCGAAGCTGAGGGAGACACCGAGAGCAGCCCTGATGACGAGGACGGGGAGGTCCAGCAGCCCGAAGGTGAGGATCAAGATGACACCGGGGATGGATCGTCCGATCCCGAAGCTGAAGACGCCGACGCGCCGGAGCAGGACGGCCAGGGATCGGGTGAGGAAGACTCGTAGGGATCGATCTTCGATCCGGGGCGTACATCTCGGCTCCGATCTCCGATTGGAAGGATGACGACAAGGGCGAACCCGCCGCGAGACGGGGGAGCAAAGCCCACGGATCTCCCCGGAGATGTCCGGGCTACCGAACGGAAGGAGGATCGGATGCCGAAGTTCCGCAAGGCACTCCTCGCGATCGTGGCGACTATGGCCCTCGTGTTGGGGGTTGGCGTCGCGAACGCGGTGACGGGTGGTGGCGTGCTGGGGTTCCTCGGCGGGACCAGCGTCGACACCCCCGACGATGTCGAGACCGACGCCGAGATCGATGACCAGGGTGAGGACACCCAGGACGAAGCCGACGACGAAGCCGAAGCCGAGGCCGACGACGCCGACGCTCAGGACGAAGCCGATGACGACCAGGGCGAGGACGCCGACGACCAGGGAGAGGACGAGGCTGACGACGAGGCTGACGACGAGGCTGACGAAGACGACGCCGACGACGACGAAGACGAGGACGAGGACGAGGAGTAGTCGGGACGGGATCCGGGGTCCCCGACCTTCCCCGGAGGGACCGCACTCCACCGGTCCTGATCCCTGATCCCTCGCGAAGGGCCGGCTCTTCGGAGCCGGTCCTTCTGCGTGAACCCCGCCGACGTCCTTCCGGTCAGCCGCCCGCCACCGCCAGCCGGCGGGCATGGGCCACTTGCGTCTCGATCAGCTCTCGAACCCTGCCGAGGAACAGCTCGACGTCGCCGGGGTCTTCAGCATCGCCGCCAGGGAACAGGGGCGGGCCGATCGCGATGAACAACCGGGGACGCATCGGCCGCGAGAAACGGAAGCCGGCGCGCGGGTAGCGCACCTGCGTACCCCAGATGCCGACGGGAACAACCGGTGCGCCGGTGGGGAGCGCGATCCGGGCGACGCCGGTGCGGATCCGCTGCAACCCTTGGCTGCCGCCGTGCTCGTCCACGCGCCCCTCGGGTGCGAGCGCGACGAGCGCGCCGCCCTTGATCGCCTCGATGACGTTCTCCAGCGCGACGGTGTCGCCCGCCCCGCGCGTGATCGGGATCTGGTCGGCTCGACGCAAGACCCAGCCGAACAGCCAGTTGGCGAAGTACTCGACGGCGACCAGGTACCGCGTCTCTCTCCGCAGACGGTGGCCGGTTTCGATCGCGAGGACGGGACCGTCGAGCGGGCTCACGTGGTTGAACACCAAGATCGCGGCGCCCGTGGAGGGAACGCGCTCCATCCCGCTCACCTGCACTCGGAACAGCACGTGCACGAGAGGACCCGCGATCACCAGGCCCCATCGCCAGAAGGGGTTGAGTTCGCCTGCACGCACGGGCGGATCGTACGCCCGGCGAGCAGGTCGCGCTCGCCTCAGCCGCCGTCGATCCGGATGACGGTGCGGATCACCTCGCCGGCGAGCATGGCGCGGAACCCCTCGGCGATCGCGTCCTCGGTGAACGGGGCAACCTTCGTCACCATCGACGCGAGGTCGAGGCGGCCATCGACGCTCCAATCGAGCCACGTGGCGAAGTCCTCGCGGATCGGGTCGCCGCCGTCGGTGATGAGCAGACGGGCTTTGTTCGGGTAGGCGGCCCCCACCGAATCCCCGCCCCACGCGAGCGTCACCTGGCTGTCGGGAGCGGGCACGCCGATCGCCACCGCGGCGCCGGACCGGCCGAGCATCGCGACGGCCTGAGCGACGACGGAGGCGACGCCGGTCGCCTCGAAGGCGACGTCGACGCCGCCCGTGAGCGCCCGCACCGCTGCGATGGGGTCGCTCTCGGAGGCATCGACCACGTCGGTCGCCCCGAACTCCTTGGCCATCGCGAGCTTCCCGAGCACGAGGTCGATGGCGACGATCTGCGTGGCCCCGGCGATGCGCGCGCCCTGCAGCGCGGCGAGCCCGATACCCCCCAGACCGATCACGGCCACGCGCATCCCCGGCTGGAGGTCTGCTGTATTGAGCGCGGCGCCCACGCCGGTGGATGCCCCGCAGCCCAGCAGGCACGCGTGCACGGGGTCGGCCCCCTCAGGCAGTGGGATCGCCTGTGCTGCGTGCACCACCGTGTGCGTGGACAGCGAGCCGAGCGAGAGCGTGCCGACGAGCGTCGAAGCGGTGCGCGCAGCCCGTATCCGAGGAGGTTGGGACCAGGCGTGGGCGCACTGGCGCGGATCCCCGCGGAGACAGAGCCGGCACTTGCCACACGGCATCGCCCACGCCAGCAGAACCGGCATCCCCGGCTCCAGGCCGGTGACCCCTTCACCGACGGCGTCGATGATGCCCGCGCCCTCGTGACCGAGCAGCATCGGGAAGGGCTCGCCCCAGTTCCCGTGATGGATCGCCCAGCGATCTGAATGACACAACCCGTTCGCGGAAACGCGCACGCGAACTTCCCCGGGTCCTGGATCGTCGATGAGGATCGGTTCCAGGAGGACCTCAGCGCCCTGGGCCCGCACCACCGCTCCGACGCCTTCTACCCTCACCTCGGTGCGCCTCCTCCCATGGTCTCGGCTCCGGTGCGCATGCTAGCTTCCGAGCTCATGGACGCGCTCGGCTTGCAGGACATCGTGCGGGCTCGCTTCGGCGAGTATCTCGCCGCCCTCGAAGAGATGGTGAACATCGATTGCGGCTCGTACACCCGCGCTGGTGTGAACGCCGTGGCGGACCTCTGCGAGCGGCGTTTCGTCGACGCGGGATGGGACGTCGAGCGGCGCGCGCACGAAGCGGCCGCCGGTGAGGTCCATCTCGGCGATCTCGTCGTCGGGGGGCTGCGGGGCTCGGGGACGAAGTCGGTGCTCCTCATCGGCCACATGGACACCGTCTTCGACGAGGGGACGGTCGCGGAGCGTCCGTTCCGGGTCGACGGTGATCGCGCGCTCGGACCCGGGGTCTCCGACATGAAGGGGGGCCTGCTCGCCGGGTTCTTCGCCACGGCAGCCTTGCAGGAGAGCGGCTTCGATGACTTCGCGACCATCACCTACGTCTGCAACCCCGACGAGGAGGTGGGCTCGCCGTTCTCGAAGCCGGTGATCGCGGAGCTCGCGGTCGAGCACGACATGGCGTTCGTCCTGGAAGGCGCGCGCGAGAACGGCGACATCGTCTCGGCGCGCAAGGGGATCACCGACTACGAACTGATCGTCCACGGACGCGCGGCGCACGCCGGTGTGGAGCCCGAACGCGGGCGGAACGCCGTGCTGGAGGCCGCTCACGAGGTGATCGCTCTGCAGGCCCTCAACGGCCGCTGGCCCGGGGTCACGGTCAACGTCGGCGTCGTGCAGGGTGGTACGCGGAACAACGTCGTCGCCGCGATGTGCCGTCTGCACGTGGACCTGCGGGCGCCCGGCGTCGACGCGCTCGAGGAGGCCGAGGCCGAGATCGAACGGATCTGCGCGGAGACCTCGGTGCCCGACACCCGCGTCGAGGTGATCGCGCACGGCTGGCATCGCCCGATGGAGAAGGGCGCAGCGGCGCAGCGGCTGGTGGACGTCGCGACGGCGACCGCGGCCGAGCTCGGCTTCACGATCAGCGACGCGGCCACGGGGGGCGCCTCCGACGCGAACACCACCAGCGCCGCCGGCACCCCCACGATCGACGGGCTCGGCCCGATCGGCGGCGACGACCATGCGCCCGCCGAGTGGCTCGATCTCACGAGCGTGGTGCCGCGGATCGCGTTGCTCGCCGGGTTGATCGCACGAGCATGAGCTCTGACTGGCCGCTCGACGATCTGCATCCGGAGGCGTACCGCTCGCTCGTGGAGGGCGTGCCGGCGATCTTGTACATCGACCGTCCCGACGAAGCATCGACCAACCTCTACACCAGCCCCCAGGTCGAGGACCTGATGGGGTTCACCGTTTCGGAATGGACCTCCGATCCCGACCTGTGGCGCACCCAACTGCACGCCGAGGACGCCGAGGCCACGATCGCTGCGCACCGCCTCTCCAACCAGCGTGGCGAGCGCTTCCTCGCCGAGTACCGGATGATCACGAAGGACGGACAGACCGTGTGGATCCGCGACGAGGCGAGCCCGGTCCGCGATGCGGACGGCACCCTGCTGTACTGGCGCGGCGTGATGCTCGACATCACCGATCGCAAGGAAGCGGAGGACGAAGCCCGCCGTGCCCGTGAGCGTTTGCAGGCCCTGGTGGACACGATCCCCGCGGTGATCTACGTGGAGACACCCGATGCCTCCCCGGACGGTTTCTTCCTCTCGGGCTACGTCGAGACGCTCTTCGGCTACACGGTGGAACAGTGGACGTGGACGACGGACTTCTGGCTCGACCGCCTGCATCCGGACGATCGCTATCTCGTGGAGGAAGAGGACGAGGGATCGGACCGAACGCGCGACCGCTACGTGAGCGAGTACCGGTTCCGCGCCGCCGACGGCCGGTGGGTGTGGCTGCACGACGAAGCGGTCTTCGTCCCGAGCGTGGAGGGCGACGGGTTCTGGCAGGGATTCATGTTCGACATCACCGAGCAGAAGGAAGCTGAGGAGCGACTCCGTTGGAGCTTGGATGCGCTCCGTACGACCCTGCAGCAGCGCCGCGAGCTGGCCAAGCGGCTCGAACAGGCCCAAGAAGCAGAGCGCCGTCGGATCGCGGCCGACATCCATGACGACCAGATCCAGGTGATGAGCGCCGTCGACGTCCGCCTGCAGATGCTCGCCGGCGCCTCGAACGTGGCCGCCTCCGACCTGCTCACCGTGCAGGTTGACGTTCGCGAGGCCATCGAGCGGTTGCGTTCGCTCACGTTCGAGCTGCGGCCCTCGACGCTTGACCGCGAAGGGCTCGGACCCGCCCTGCGGCTCTACCTCGAGCACACGGCCAAGGCGACCGGGTGGAACGTGGATCTCCAGGATCGGCTCGAGGTCGAGCCCGAACCCGACCTGCGTGCCGTGATCTACCGGATCGGGCAGGAGGCCGTGCAGAACGCGCGCAAGCATGCCGGCGCCACGTGGGTCACGATCACGATCGAGCCGCGGAACGACGGCGTCGCTCTCGTCGTGACGGATGACGGGTCGGGGTTCGCACCCGATCCGGCGGCGGCGGCAGAACCCGGCCACCTCGGGCTGTCCACGCTGGTCGAGCGTGCGGAACTGGCGGGCGGATGGGCGCGTATCACCTCGGCGCCTGGCGCGGGAACGACCGTTGAGTGCTGGCTCCCGCTCGACCCCGGCGGCGACGCCGGCCTGCACGCCTAGGCGCCGGCGAGCGATCGCATGCGTTCGTATGCGGCGTAGGCTCGTTCGCGCTCGCGTGGCGCTTCTGCCAGGAGCGGTTCCAGGGCGGCCGCCCGCTCGCGGCGCCACTCCGACGGGCGGTTCACGTATCGTTCCAGCTCCTTGCCCCGCAGCACGATCTGGATGTGCTCGTCGATCTCGGCCATACATCGCGCTGCCGCTTCGGGCGTGTGCTCGAACACAGGCAGATCGCATCCGAATCGCTCGTTCACGCGGCGCATCGTGACGCCGAAGTCGCTCGTGACCTCTTCGAAGGTCGCCACCACGAATCCTGCCTCGTGGCCGAGCAGCGGACGGTGGAAGCGCTCGTAGGCGAGGTAGCCGAGCGCAGGCGTGAGGTATGGGCGGTAGACGAGCAGGGAAAGCACGGCGCGGTCCGGATCGCGGATCAGGACGAGTGCCGGGACGCGCAGCTCGATCGCGGCCAGCACGTGCGCCGGCGCATGCACGTGATGGGCCATCCGTAGCGGTGGCGTCCGCACCGAACGCAGCGCCGCTGTGACGAACGCCGAGGCCGACCGCGGGAACGATTCGACCAGGATCTCGGTGTCGGGACCGACACATTCGCCGTGGCCGCGCCACCGCGCGATAGGCATCGCGATCGCGGGGTAGCGGGCGACCACCGTCTTGGCGCGCCACATCACGCGGTGCGCAGCGATCGCGAGCCGCTCCTTCGGAGTCACAGCCATCCCGGCCCAGTATGCCGATCGGCATGGAAGGCTCCGGTTGACGCTCCGGGCGCCAACGGCAACCATCCCGCCCCGTCATGTTCCGTCACCGGTCCGCGCGCACCGTCTTCCTGGCGTTCCAAGCCGGCTTCGGAGGTATGACCCGAGTTATGTGGACGACCTACATCGTCTTCGCGGTCGTGGAACTCGGACTCGACCCGCTCCAGTTGGTGCTCCTCGGGACCGTCCTGGAGGTCTCCTACCTGCTCCTGGAGATCCCGACGGGGGTGGTCGCCGACACCGTGAGCCGGCGGTTGTCGGTGCAGATCGGCGTGCTCGGGTGCGGGGTGGCGTTCCTGGTGCTGGGGTTCGCACACGGCTTCGCGGGTGCCGTCGTCTCCAACGTCTTGTACGGCGTGTTCGCCACGTTCGTGAGCGGTGCCGACGTCGCGTGGCTCACCGATGAGGTCGGCGAGGAGGAGGCACGGAGGCTGTACGTCGTGGGGGAGCAGGCCTGGCACATCGCTGCGCTGTTCGGGATCGTCGCAGGCGTGGGGCTCGCGATCGTCGACCTCCGCTTGCCTGTCATCGTGGGTGCGGCCGGCGTCATCCTGCTCGGACTCTGGATGATCCTCGCGATGCCCGAGGAGCAGTTCACCCGTCCGGAACGCGCGGAGGGTGAGCGGCGCACGGGTCAGCTCGCCCGGACGCTGCGGGGCGGCGTCCTCGAGGTGCGCCGGCATCACGTCCTCGGGTTGATCCTGGCGGTGTCCTTGCTCTACGGCATGGCATCGGAGGGCTGGGATCGTCTCGGCGACCTGCACATCCTCACCGGCATGGGGCTCGATCCGACGGCGGGCCTGCCGACCCTGATCTGGTTCGGCGTGTTGGAGGCGGTGTCGCTCGGCTTGGGACTCGGGCTGCTCGTCTACGTCAAGCGCAAGGTCGTCCTGCAGGGCCATGCGCACATCGCCCGCATCTTGGCCGGGATCGATGGCGTGATGTTCACAGCCGTGATCGTGTTCGCCCTGACGGGCAACCTCGTGGTGGCCCTGCTCACGTCGTGGCTGGTGGGCGGGCTCCGCAGCGTCCGCGAGCCCATCGTCACCGCGTGGGTGAACCAGGGCCTGGACCCCGCGACGCGGGCGACGGTCAACTCGATGGCTACGCAGGTGCACGCTGTTGGCGAGGCCTCGGCCGGGCCGGTGTTGGGTGTGGTGGGCAACCGCTCGGTGCCGGTCGCGTTGATCATCTCGGGCGTGCTTCGTCTGCCCGCGCTCCTGCTCTATCGGCGCGCGATCCGCAGGGGCACGGTGGGGACGGCGACGCCGGCGGAGGAGACCCTGGAGCTCGACGAAGAGCCATGACCGGGCGGCGGATCATCGCGAGCGTGGTCCTCGGGTCGGTGGCCTCGGCGTGCGCCGTCACCGGGATCGGCACGACGCCGGCCGACGGCGCGCGGGTGACCGCGCTGGTCACGAGGGTGGTCGACGGTGACACCGCTCACGTCGACCTGGACGGCCGCGACGTCACGATCCGCCTCATCGGCATCGACACCCCGGAGGTGGCTCCCGACCAACCGCGGGAGTGTTTCGGTCCGGAGGCCTCCGCCTACACCACGGACCGCCTCGAAGGGCAGGAGGTCGATCTGGAGTTCGACGTCGAACGGACCGACCGGTTCGACCGCACCCTCGCCTACATCTGGATCGACCAGGAACTCCTCAATGAGACCCTCGTGCGCGAAGGCTACGCGCTGATCACGACGTTCCCGCCGAACGTGCGGTACGTGGAGCGCTCCATCGAGGCGCAGAGCGCCGCACGGAGCGAGGGCGCCGGCCTGTGGGGCGCGTGTGGGGGTAGCGAAGAGCGATGAAAGCGATGCCGCTCGGAGGGTAGGCCTGCCGATGGATCTCGTCCCCGAGGAGCCGGTCACGCGTGCGGCGCTCGACGCGTTCGGTCTGTCCGGCGCGGCGCTCACGCTCATCGGCAGCGACTGGAACGACACCTACCGGGTGGATGCGGCCGGCGGTGAGAGGTATGCGTTGCGTCTGTATCGCCCAAGTGTTCGCAGCGATGCCCAGATCGGAACCGAGCTCGCGTGGTTGGATGCGCTCAGCGGTTCACGCGAGGTGCGGGTTCCCCGGCCGATACGGACGCGCGACGGGGAGCTCTTCGCGCGGGTGATCGGGGACGGTCACGAGCGGCGAGCCGCCGTTTCCGCGTGGGTCGCCGGAGAGCGGCTCGGTGATAGCCCCGCCCCCGGCCTCGTCGAACGCTTCGGCGAGGGCATAGCCCGGTTGCACGAGCACGGTCGAACGTTCAAGCCCACGGAAGGTCTTCGGCGTTGGGACTCGCCGTTCCCGCAGGGCGGGGGAGCGTCGCTGTTCGACGGTTCGAACGATGAGATCCTCACGCGCACTCAGAGATCTCTTCTCGAGCGTTCCGCCGACGCAACGCGCGACGCCATCAGCCGCCTCGAAGCGACAGGCGAACCGCCGCGCCTGGTGCACGGGGATCTCCACCAGGACAACGTCCTCGTGGACGACCGGCGCGATCTGTGGTTCCTGGACTTCGATGACTGCATGCTGGCCTGGCCGGTTCAGGATCTCGGTGTGACGATGTGGGAGGTTGCAGAAGACGAAGCGACCTGGCCGTATCGGGATGTCCTTCGAGCCGGCTACGAACGGATCGCGCCCTGGCCGGAGAGATGGCCGGGAGAGATCGCCGTCTTCGCAGCCGATCGCGGCCTGATCAAGCTCGACGACGTGGTGCAAGAAGCGGCGGCTCGTGGTCCCATGGACGTGCGTGCGTCGGTGCAGCGTCACGCAGATGCCATCGCGTGGTTCCTCTCGGGGTTGGACATGCGTATCCCAGGCTCGGCCGACGTGTAGGGACGCACACCGTTGCGCTCAGCGGAGGCGGACGGGAATCGAACCCGCCAGGGAGCTCGACGCCCCCTCATCGGTTTTGAAGACCGAGGGGCCCACCAGGAACCCGGACGCCTCCACCGCCCAGGGTAACGGCGCCCAGCCTTAGCCAGCCCTTGGATCGTCGTTGCCCTGCGCCTTCCCCGTCCTCGGCCAGGCTGTGCCCAGGGATCGAGACCGAAGGAGGGGACCATGCTCAGGAAGCGACACCTGGCGGCGACGGTGATCACCGGCGCTCTGTTGCTCGGCGTGATGGCGCCGGGCGCGTACGCGAAGGACGGCGACGTGATCCACAGGGGATCGTGCAGCGGCGCGAGCGACTGGAAGCTCAAGCTCTCGCCCGAGAACGGCAAGATCGAGGTCGAGTTCGAGGTCGACCAGAACGTGGTCGGTCAGACCTGGGGGGTCCGCATCAACCAGAACGGCGAGCAGATCTTCGCAGAGCGCCGAGTCACGAAGGCGCCGAGCGGTTCGTTCGAGGTCCGCGTCCTCACCGCGAACACCGCGGGCGACGACGCGTTCCGCGCCGTAGCGAAGAGCCTCGCCACGGGGGAGCGCTGCGTGGGTCGCGGAACGTTCTGACGGGTCTCGCAGCGAGGTGGGGGGGCCCCCCCCGCCGGGCCCGCCCCCCCCCACCCCCCACCCCCCCCCCCACCCCCCCCCCACCCCCCCCCCCCCCCCCCCCCCCCCCCCCCCCCCCCCCCCCCCCCCCCCCCCCCCCCCCCCCCCC
>JBKJXU010000167.1:0-8246 GCA_046716145.1 Actinomycetota bacterium | reverse complement strand
GCTCCAAGGTCCGACGACTAGGGCGACCGGATCGGCTTTCTGCTACCTCGTCGACTGGGATGGGGGCGATTCGAGTGGATCATCAGCAAGTCCACCTGCGCAAACACTGGTCGGGGCGGTCGGATTCGAACCGACGACCTCGTGCTCCCAAAGCACGTGCGCTAACCAGGCTGCGCTACGCCCCGTGCGTATCAGCGTACCCCTCGCCCTGGGCGTATCGGCACGCTACTCTTCGCAGATGAGCCCTTCCCTCCGGCCGGGCGCTCTGGCGGCGTACGTGGCCTCCGTGCTGCTCGCCATCGCGCTGCTGACAGCCGGGGTCCTGCTATTCCTGCTCACCCTGCGGCCCGCCCCGATCATGACGGTTGCGGTCGGCGGCCAGCAGGCGACCGAGTGTCCCGCCGGCGCGGGCGCCCCCGCCTGCTTCCGGTTCGACGTCACGAACACCGGGACGCGCGACGGCACCGCGGCGTGCTTCGTCACTTCGGCGCCATCCACCACCGCGTCGTTCATGAACGGCAGTACGGTCTTGCAGGTCCTTCTCAAGGCGGGAGAGGTCAAGCAGGTGTACCTCAAGGTCAGTCCCGATGGTGGTGGGGACACGGTGTTCGCGCCCATCCTGGAGTGCGACCCGAACTGATCGACCCGATCAGAGCAGGAAAACGCCCTCGCCCGCCGAGTGGACGCCGCCCTCGACCCGGATCTCACCCGCACCCGTCCCCGACCCGGACACATCGACGTGCAGGAACGAAGGCCGGCGCGCCATCTCGCCCTGTGCGATCGTGACCGACCCGGGCATCCCCGCGAGACCGTGCGCCGCCAGGTACGCGCCGAGCGGGCCCGCCGCCGATCCCGTCGCAGGGTCCTCCCCGATACCGTGGTCCCGGTCGAACATCCGGGCCATCACGTCACCCCTCCCCCGAACCGTGAACAGGTACAGCGACTCGGCCTCCTCGGCTTCGGCGCATACCTGGGCAGCGGAGTCTTGCCGCGTGGCCCGGCGGAGCGTCGCTTCGTCTGTGATCGGAACCATCAGATGTGCGATGCCCGTGGAGACGGGAACGATCGGGAGACCATCCACGAGGTCGGCGACCTCGAGCCCCGCCGCGGCTGCAACCGCCGCACGGTCGGTGACTTCGCGGCCGAACACCGCGGGGAGTTGGGTCATCACCGCCCGCCCGGCGCCGACGTCCACCTCGACCGGGACCTCGCCGGCACGGCTCACCTGCGTCACCGACGAACCCGTCCGGCCGAGGCTCGCCAGGACGAACGCGGTCCCGAGGGTCGGGTGACCGGCGAACGGCAACTCGGAGTACGGGGTGAAGATACGCACGTCGTACCCGTCGGGACGCACGGCGGTCACGAACGTCGTCTCGGAGAAGTTGATCTCCAGCGCGAGGGTCGCCATCATCGAGGCGTCCAGCTCGGGGGCGGGATCGGGCACCACGCACAGGCGGTTGCCCTGGAAGGGCCGCTCGGCGAACACGTCGACGAGATGGAACGGCACACGCATGGCTGGGCAGTTTACGGAGGCTATGCTTGTCCGCATCGCGGGTGTAGCTCAATGGCAGAGTTCCAGCCTTCCAAGCTGGCTATGCGGGTTCGATCCCCGTCACCCGCTCTGGCGGCGGTAGCTCAGCCTGGATCAGAGCAGGGGACTTCTAATCCCCAGGTCGCAGGTTCGAATCCTGCCCGCCGCGCCAGATCGCTGTGTGGTTCCGATCGTCACTCGAACCGGAAGCCCACCCATCTCGAGCAGTCCCCTTCGTGGTCGGCGTGCGCGTCCATGCACGCCCTGATGCGGAACCGGTAGGGCTCGCCGTCCGCGATCGTGGTGAAGATCTCCTGGGTGCTGTTGGCGCGCAGGCGGAAGTGCCGCGAGGATCCATCGAACGACTTCCACGTGTGCCCGGCGAGGTACTGCGATTCAACGAGGACGCGATCGCCGGCATGGTTCGGTGCGACCTCGATGGCGAAGTAGGCGGTGCAGCACACGTAGAACGCGATGCCGTTCTGCTTATGGCCGAAGTGCACCATCGAGCCCGTGGTGAGCACGCTGACCTTCATGGTTCGGGTGGGAGACGTCGCCGCGGACCACACCACGTTCCCCGCGTAGATCGCGACGTATCTGGCGTTCTTCCGCGGCTTCACGACGAAGTCCGCGCGGCCCTTCGCGTCGGCCGTCACCCGGCCCAGCAACTTCTGGGTGGTGCCGATGACGGTGTAGAAGGAGATCTTCCGGGTGCCGCTGCCGCCCCCCGAGAGATCGGCCGAAAGCGTCGCCGTTCGGCCGAAGGAGATCTTCGTCGGTGCGGAGAGCGAGAGGGAGGACTCCCGCTTCGAGACGGTCACCGTGACCTTGTTGCTCGTCGCGCCCCGAGCCGTCTCGGTGGAGGTGTAGGTCGCGATGTACACGGTCCGGACGGTCGGGCTCACGACGAGGGTCGCCTCGTCGCCCCCATCGACGGGCGCGCTGCCGACGGGCTTGCGCACACCATCGACGACCTTGAAGAAGGACACCGTCGCCGGCCGGTCACCGCCCGTGAGGGTCGCTGTGAGGGTGGCGGACTGGCCCGCGATGATGGAGGTGTCGGACGCCCCCAGCGAGAGCTCGAGGACCTCCACCGTGGCTGTGCCACTGGATGCGGCCGCGTGGAACGTGTCGCCTGCCCAGAGCACTCGATACGAGACGTCGCCCACCGCGGGCGCGGGGTCGGTGAAGGCGAAGGTTGCCGAGGCGCCGCTCTCCCCGACGGGCGTGAGGGCCGTCGACGCGATGATCTCCGGTGCGCCACCGGGGAGGGTTCGCTCGATCTGGACCTCGGCCGAGGCGCCGCACACCCCACCGGGCGT
The DNA here is from genome assembly GCA_046716145.1 of Actinomycetota bacterium. Classification (GTDB taxonomy): domain Bacteria; phylum Actinomycetota; class UBA4738; order UBA4738; family HRBIN12; genus AC-51. The sequence goes on along the minus strand of JBKJXU010000167.1, from coordinate 5,393 downwards.
CTCCACCTGACCTGTGAGATCGACATCGTCGCCCAACTCCACGGGCGAAGCCGGGGCCGTGAGATCAACCGTCGCGACGAGGGAACCGGCGACCTGCTGCCTCAGCAGCCGCACACGCGTGCCTTCGTCCGCTCCTGCCGCGTCGGGACGAGCGTCACCGTTGAAGTCACCGATAGCGACGGTCTCGTTGCCGCCGGCCGGCGACACGAGCACGGTCGCGAAGGCACACGAGAGCCCCGCGAGCACGCCCGCGTCGTCCTGCACGAAGGCGTGGGTCCCTTCGGAGCCGAACACCATCACGTCGAGCGCGGCGTCTGCGTTCAGATCGGCGACCTCCAGCGCGGAAGCCTGCGTGAACGGCCCCCCGACCGAGGTCGCATCTGCGAGTGAGCCGTCCGGCTGGCCCGGCAAGACCGACAGGCCCGACGGTTCCAAGAGCACCAGATCGTTGCGCGTGTCGCCGTTCACGTCCGCCACCGCGAGCGAGACCGCGTCCGCGATCCTCGTGTCGATCGTAGCGGTGAACGTCTCGTCGCCGGCGTCGCGCACGAACACGGTGCCTGACCCTTCTCCTTCCGGCACCACATCGGGTTTGGCATCTCCGGTGACGTCTCCGACGGCGAAGGTCTCCGCCGCGGCGTCGCCGATCGTCACCCCGCCGCCGATCGTGTGGTCCACGGCATCCTGGAACCGCCCCCGGTAGCGGTAGCCCGATACCGGGCCGGTCATGGAATAGACGATGTCGTCGAGGCCGTCGGAGTTGAGGTCCGCCACCTCGATCTCGTGGACCGGAGCCCCCGTCGCGAACGCGAGCGGAGCACCGAAGACCCCCGCGTCCTGATAGAAGAGGTCGAACCCGTCCTCGTGTCCGACGATGAGATCCGTGTCGCCGTCGCCGTCCAGATCGCCGACCGCCGGGAAGAGCCATGAGTCAGCGCCCGGCAGCGAGACGCTCGGGGTGTAGACGACGGGCGCTTGGAGTCCCCCGCCTGCTCCCTGCCGGTAGACGAGGACCTTGTACGCGAGTGCAGCGTCCGCGAGCGTGGCGTGGTGCGTGACGATCAGGTCGGCGCGGCCCTCACCGGTCACGTCCGCGATCTCGATCCCGTAGCCGTGCCCGCCGGTGTCGAGCGTGCTGCGAACGAAGGCCACACCCGCCGGGACGACGGCCGCGGCGGGACCGGGAACCGCAGCCATCAGGGCACCGGCCACCATCACGACGGTCATCACCGAGTTGCGAATACGCACCGAGCACCTTTCGCCGACCTCGTTCGAGTGTAGGCACCACGCGCGGCGAAGGCATCCGCGGAAGGGTCCCAGGCCCGATCAGCCCGAAGGGCCTAGAACTTCGGGTAGACGTGGCCGTAACCCTTCACGGCGCCCGCCTTCGTGGGTGCATGACTCGAAGGCATCCCGCAGTCGGGGCAGGTCAGGTAGGCCACGGGGTCAGGCATCGGCGAGGAGGCCGGCGACCTGAAGAACCAAGCCCTGCAATGTGTCCGCGTCATCCGCGGTGAGCGTGACGTGCCCGAGCTTGCGCCCTGGTCTCGGGTCCTTCCCGTAGTTGTGCACATGCGCGCCCGCGACGGACAGGAGCGCAGCCTCCTCCGGTATGGATCCGATCAGATTCACCATCGCGGCCGCCGGTCTCGCCATCGAGGTGGACCCGAGCGGGAGACCGCACACAGCACGCAGATGGTTCTCGAACTGGCTGGTCACCGAGCCCTCGATCGTCCAATGGCCCGAGTTGTGCACGCGCGGTGCCATCTCGTTGCCCAGGAGCCGCCCGTCGTGCACGAACAACTCGATCGCGAGCACGCCGACGTAGTCGAGCCGTTCCGCGATCGCTCGTGCGTGTGACTCGGCTGCTGGCTGCAGCGCGTCCACGTCCGGCGCGGGCGCGACGGAGGTCCGCAGCATCTGCTCTCGGTGCTCGTTCTGGACCAACGGCCACGCGGCGAACGCGCCGTCTGTACCGCGCACGGCGATCACAGACACCTCCCGTTCGAACGGGACCAGGGCTTCGAGGATCGCGGGGACTTCGCCGATGGAGCGCCACGTATCTTCGGCCCGTTCCACGGACCGGAGCACCGCCTGACCCTTGCCGTCATACCCGAGCCGGCGTGTCTTGAGCACCGCGGGCAACCCCACGGCCTCCACGGCGACGCCGAGCGAGGTGAGGTCCTCGACCGCCGCGAACACCGGGACGGGAAGGCCCACCTCGGTGAACAGGGTCTTCTCCGTCAGACGGTCCTGTGCGACGGCGAGTGCGTCAGGTACCGGATGCAAGGCGACGCCCCGATCGGCCAGGAAGCGCGTGCTCTCGGCGGGGACGTTCTCGAACTCGTAGGTGATGACGTCGGAACGCTCCGCGAGGGCGAGCAACGCATCGCGGTCGTCGTAGGCGCCCGTGATGGCCGGCGCGACCTGCGCGGCAGGTGAGGAAGGTGAGGGGTCGAGCGTCGTGCACGTGATACCGAGGTCGTGACCCGCGAGCGCCAACATGCGGCCGAGCTGACCACCGCCGATGATCCCGACGCGCATCTAGGCCGTGGGATCCGGGTGGTCCAGCACCGCCTGCGTCTGCGACGCACGGAAGTGCACGAGCCGCTCGCGGACATCCTCGTCCTGGAGCGCCACGACAGCGGCCGCGAGCAGCGCCGCGTTCACCGCGCCCGGGCGGCCGATCGCCATCGCCCCCACGGGGACACCCGCCGGCATCTGCGCGATGGACAGCAACGAGTCCATGCCCTTGAGAGCGTGGGACTCGATCGGGACACCGAAGACGGGCAGGTGGGTGTGCGCCGCGGTCATGCCCGGGAGATGCGCCGCGCCACCCGCACCCGCGATGAGGACCTGCAACCCGCGGTCGGCCGCCGTGCGTGCGTACTCGGCCATGAGGTCGGGGGTGCGGTGGGCCGAGACCACCCTCGTCTCGTAGGCGACACCCAGATCCTCCAGCGCGTCACACGCGTGGCGCATGGTCTCCCAGTCCGAGCGGGAGCCCATGATCACCCCGACGACGGGATCGGCCATGGCCGGAGTCTAGCCCCGCAGCGCCCGGTGCCAGCCGCTCGGGACGTTCTCGACCTTCACGTCCACCGCACCCAGCCACTTCGCCAACTCGTCGATCGAACGGCGGACCGCCTCCGCGTCGCCTGCGCGCGAGCCTTCCTCGGCGTGCACGGATCCGACGTGCAGCACCCGTTGATCCCGGTCGAACCGTGGGTCGAACCGCCCAACCAACCGGTCCCCGCGGAGCACCGGCAGCACGAAGTAGCCCCAGCGCCGTTTCGCCTTCGGGACGTAGATCTCCAGGCGGTATTCGAAATCCCACAGGGACCCGGTGCGAGTCCGGTCGTGGATCAACCGGTCGAACGGGGAAAGCGCCACGGTCCGGCCTCGGAAGGGGGCCCGCAGCGCGGCCGCATCGGCGGCCCACTCCCCCCGCACGCCCTCGATCGTGACCATCTCGGCGGTGCCGTCGCGGATGAGGCCTTCGAGCGCCCGCTCCCAGCCACGCGCCTGCACGCCGTCGAAGAGCCACGCGAGCGATCCGGGCTTCGCGACCCCGGCGGCGGCCAGCTGCCGCGTGACCACCTCCTGCGCCACGGCCGCCGCCGGTGCGGGGGCGACCACCGGCAGACGCCGCTCCGCGAGGTCCCAGATCCGCTGCTGCCCGTCGCGCCCGACGATCATGATCTCGCCGCGGGCCCACATCATCTCGAGCATCATCGAGACGCTGCCGTCCCCGTCGTTCCAGCCCCCGGTCCGCCACTCGAGCCCGATCCGGTTGTCGAGGTCGCGGCCGCGCAGCGGACCCTCGCGGCGCATCCGCCGAAGGATGTGGCGCCGGTAGGCGTCGTTCTCGCGCAGGAACGTGCGCACCCACTCGTGCCGCACGTAGCCGGATCGTGGCGGGTAGGACCGCATCGTCGTGCGGTGGATCGGCAGATCATCGACCGGCAGGATGAACGCCCGGTACTCGAACAGCGTCCGGTCCTGCCACAGGAGGCTTTCCAGTTCCGACGGCCGGTAGCGCGCCCCCAGCCGCGAGAAGAGCACCAGGTGCTCGGTCCGCGCGACCGCGTTCGTCGGGTCCATCTGCAACATCCAGAGGCGCCGCACGGTTCCGAGGACACCCGCGGGCCGTGGCGCACTCAGCAGTTGCGCCGAGATCGCCGCGCGCCGCGCCTGTTCCCGGGTGATCGAGCGGGCGACGCTCACCCCGAGGCGGGGTCCTGCTCGCCGGGTTCGCGCCGATCCTTCATCCCCTTGCGCACCCGCTCCAGCATGCCCGGGCCGGTGGGATGGTCTTCGCGCGTGAGTTCATCGTGGACGACGGCGTAGCGGCGCCCCCAGGCCTTCATCGCGGCTTGCGCGACGCCCGCGGCGGGCAGCGCCAGGAACGCGAACAAGATGCCGCCCATCGCCCCGCCGACCAAGGCCGCCGCGAACGCCACGGCCGGGTGCAGCGACATCGTCCGAGCCGTGAGCCGCGGGCTGAGCAGCAGGTTCTCGATCTGCTGATAGATCACGATGTACGCGGTCGCGGCGATCCCCGCGCTCCCGCCGGTGAGGAACGCGAACAAGATGGGGATCGCGCCACCGATGTACGTGCCGATGATCGGCACGAACGCGGCCACGACGCCTTCGAACAGAGCGAGCGGAGCCGCGAACGGCACATCGAACACCAGCAGCACCACGAACATGCCGGTGCCGTTGATCACCGCGAGCAGCAGCCGGGAGTAGAAGTAGCCGCCGGTCTGGTCCACGGCCTCGTTCCAGATGAACAGCACCCGCTCCTGGTTGCGTGGGGGGAAGGCGGCGCAGACGGTCCGGCGGACCTTCGGCCCCTCGGCCACGAGGTAGAACGTGAACAGCGCGATCGCCGACCACCGGAACAGACCTCCGAGGATCCCCGAGGTCACGCTGAAGATGCCGCCCAGCACGTCCGTCGCCTGCGCGATCACGCCGGAGGCACTGGTGCGCAGCTCGTCGAGCAACTCCTCTTGCGAGATCTGGATGCCGAGTGCCCGCAGCCACGAGGCGAGCTTCTCGACCAGTTCCGGAGCGTTGTCCAAGAGCTGCCGGAACCCCGACACGATCGCGGGGATGAGCAGGGCGAGGATCAGGACGAACGCCGCGAGGCCGACCAGGAACACCAGACCCGTGCCGAAACCCCGGCGCATGCCCTTGGAAGCGAGCCAGTTCACCGCCGGCTCCAGCGCGAACGAAAGGAACAGCGCCGTCAGCACCATGACGAGCAGGTCCGAGGTCTTGTCCAGGATGTAGAGCGAGCCCATCAGGCCGAGCCCGCCCACGATCACGACCAGCACCAGCCGCCAGCCCGCGCTGCGCACCACGTCGGGCACCCACGCGGGCATCTGGGT
>JBKJXU010000166.1:0-3535 GCA_046716145.1 Actinomycetota bacterium | reverse complement strand
GGGCACAGACGAGGATGCCGAGGAGGGCGAGGAGGCGCCCGAGTCAGATCCCGATAGCGAGGACGCGCCGGGGGCGACCGACCCGACGACCGAGGACCGTGAGGGGGAGTGCAACGCCGCGGCCGGGATCGAGGAAACCGACCCTGAGGCGGAGCCGGCCCCTGAGGAGCCGGCCGACGAGGCAGAGCACGGCCTGGACAATGCCATCGAGCGAGTGCTCGCCAACTGCATCCGCAACCCGCAAGCCCCGGGTCTCCTGAACGCCCTGGAGAAGCTGGTCATCAACCGCGATCGCCACGAGGCGCACGAGCTGGCCAAGACCGAGCGCAGGGCCGCCCACGACGCCATGAAGGCCGAACGGAAGTCTGCGCACGACGCCATGAAGGCCGAGCGCAAGGCGGCCCACGACGCGGCCAAGGCCGAACGGAAGTCTGCGCACGTCGCGGCCAAGGCCCAGCACGGCAACGGCGGCAGCTGACACAGCCGAGCCGAACCCTGGTCGTTAGCCCGTCCGCGTCTGCGCAGGAACGGCGGCTCGCGGCGAGCCTCGGGCAGGGTAGCCTTCGCCGGTGGCGATGGATCCTGCGCACGCGATCTTGTTCGAGCCGGTCACGATCGGTCCTCACACACTGCGGAACCGCTTCTATCAGGTCCCGCATTGCTCCGGGTTCGGCACGGAGAAGCCTTGGACCCAGGCCGCGCACCGTGGGGTCAAAGCCGAGGGCGGCTGGTCGGCCGTGTGCACGGAGTACGCGCCGATCTCGCCTGATTCGGACGAAGCTCCCCTGATCGCCGCCCGGTTCTGGGACGAGGATGACATGCGCGCGCTGCGGTTGATGACCGAGGCCGCTCACGCCCACGGATCGCTCGCCGGGATCGAGTTGCACCATTCCGGCAACCACGCGCCGAACTCGATCACGAGGCTGCCGACACTCGCGCCGAGCCAGACCGCTTCGGACCTGGAGCCCCATGTCGTAGCCAAGGCGATGGAGCTGCGCGACATCCGGCGTGTCCAGGACGACTGGGTCGCGGCGGCGATCAGGGGTGCCGAGTGCGGGTTCGACATCGTGTACGTGTACGGGGCGCATTCCTACCTGCCGATGCAGTTCCTCTCGCGCTTCTACAACCAACGTACGGACGCCTACGGCGGCTCCTTCGAGAACCGCGCGCGGTTCTGGCTGGAGACCCTCGAGCGGGTGAAGGACGCCGTGGGGGACCGGTGCGCGATCGCGACACGGATCGCGGTGGAGGGGATGGGACCGAGTGGCATCCACGTGGAGGAAGCCCTCGAGTTCGTCCGGCTGGCGGATCCGTTCGTCGATCTGTTCGACGTGAACATCGGGTCGATCGCGTTGTGGTCTCACGACTCGGGGACCTCGCGCTACTTCGAGGAGGGCTACCAACTCGAGTGGACGGGCAGCGTCCGTGAGGCGACGGCGAAGCCGATCGTGGGGGTGGGCCGGCTCACCAACCCCGACCTCATGGCGAAGATCATCCGCAGCGGTGTCTGGGATCTGATCGGTGCCGCGCGGCCCTCCATCGCTGATCCGTTCCTGCCGGCCAAGATCGCGGAAGGCCGCATCGACGAGATCCGTGAGTGCACGGGGTCCAACGTCTGCATCATGAAGGTCGATGGGTTCGGGCACCTGGGGTGTATCCAGAACCCGACGGCCGGCGAGGAGCATCGCCGCGGCTGGCATCCCGAGCGCATCCCGCGAGCGGCCAACGCGAACGAGCCGGTCCTCGTCGTGGGCGCCGGCCCCGCCGGCTTGGAGGCGGCGGCCACGCTCGGCCGTCGCGGCTTCGAGATGGTGCATCTGGTCGAGGCTGACGAGGAGGTCGGTGGGTCGCTCCGGTGGATCCGACGGTTGCCCGGTCTGGGCGACTGGGGCCGGATCGTGGACCACCGCAAGGTGCTCTTGGCCGGTCTCCCCAACGTGGAGGTCATCACGGGCAAGCGCCTGGACGCCGCCGCGGTTCGCGACTACGGCGCCACGATCGTGATCATCGCGACGGGATCGACCTGGAGCGGCGATGGGCGGCAAGCCTCGACACATGCACCGATCGCCGGGGCGGATGCGGCGCTCCCGCACATCCTGACACCCGAGCACGTCATGGTCGAGGGGAAGCGCCCGACGCCGGGCTCGCGGGTCGTGGTCTACGACGCCGAGGGGTACTTCACCGGCCCGGGCATCGCCGAGATCCTGGCCTCCGAGGGCTACGACGTGACCTTCGTGACGTCGCTGGAGGTGGTCTCGCCGGTCAGCGATCTGACGCTCGAAGGGCCGCTGCTGCGCCAGCATCTGCACGACGTGGGCATCGCCCTGGTGCGCGGCGTGACGATCGGCTCGGTGGACCCCGCCAGCGTGAGCGGGGAGGACGAGTTCGGCGAGGCGTGGTCGATGCCAGCCGATGCCCTGGTGCTCGTGACACAGCGGCTCAGCGATGACGCCCTGTATCACGAACTCATCGCTGATCCAGGGGAGATCGAGAACGTCTACCGGATCGGCGATGCGCTGGCGCCTCGGTTCATCTCGGAGGCGGTCTTCGAGGGCCATCGCATCGCCCGCGAGATCGACGCTCCTGATCCGTACCACGCGCTGGCCTTCGACCGAGAGCGCAACCTCCCCGACGTGGATCCTGCCGTCCGGCGTTAGGTTCGGGCATGTACCTTTCGGTCGTGGCTACCGTTCGCTACCTGGTGGATGACGTCGGTCTGTCGGTCGCGTTCTACGTCGAGCGGCTGGGATCCGAGTCCGTGCGCAGCTTCGGGCCGGCGGGCACCGTCTTCCGGAACGACGTGGTCGAAGGCCCAGGAGGGCGGCAGATCCTCATCGAGGGCCCTTCGGGCAACCCGATCGAGTTGTTCGGTCCAGCGTGAGCACCGAGTCTCGCGCTGATGAACGATGGATCGCCTCGTTCAACGAGCGGTACCTTCGCGAGCGCGGCCCGATGCCTCCCACCCTCCGATGACGTACTCGATCGTGGCGCGTGATCCCCTGACGGGGCGCCTCGGGGTCGCCGTGCAATCGCATTGGTTCTCGGTCGGCACCGTGGTCACATGGGCCGAGGCCGGGGTGGGTGCCGTCGCGACGCAGGCGCAGGCAGAGCGCTCGTACGGTCCTCGCGGTCTCGAGTTGATGCGAGGCGGCCACACAGCGACCGAGGCTCTCGACGTCCTGCTAGCCGCCGACGCCGATCGGCGGGTGCGACAGGTCGCGTTCGTCGACGCGTCCGGCGCGGTCGGGGTGCACACGGGCGAGGGATGCATCCGGGCGTTCGGTCACATCGCCGGCGAAGGCTTCTCGGTCCAGGCCAACATGATGGACCGGGACACCGTGTGGACGGCGATGGCCGAGGCGTATGAAGCATCCGAAGGGGACCTGGCGGACCGCATGCTGGCTGCGCTCGTCGCCGCTCAGGCTGAGGGCGGCGATATCCGAGGTTCGCAGTCAGCCGCGATGCTGATCGTGGAGGACGCGCCGACCGGATCGGAGTGGACCGATCGCGTCCTGGACCTTCGCGTTGACGATGA
>JBKJXU010000165.1:0-21322 GCA_046716145.1 Actinomycetota bacterium | reverse complement strand
GGCGTGCAGTTCCACCCCGAGAGCATCCTCACGCCGGAAGGACCCGCGATCGTTCGGAACTTCCTCGCGCTCGCGCGCTGAGGAGCCTCAGGGAGCCGGACGACCCGGTCCGTACACGAAAGCCGCGGAGCCTCTCCTCACCCGGCACCCCGCCGCGTCGACGGCGACGGATGCCCCGGCGGGCACCCGCTTCAGCTGGTCGAGCAGCCCGTTCGTCCAGCGGTCATCCAGCGCGCCCTGGAGATACCAGTCGCTGCCGTTGTCGGCCACGATCAGACCGTAGGTCTTGAACGCCCGCAGGACCACGCGAGCGCGGGTCCCGAACGATGAGAGGTCGAACCCGCGACGGGGTCGGAACCGGGCCCCCATCGGGGGTCGCTCTCGCTCGCGCAGCGGAAGTCGATCGAGACATCGCGGTGAGCGGCCCCCACGACGTCGAACGGGATGCCGTAGGACGGCGGCCCGAAGTCCGGGTGCAGCAGGGTCCTTCGCGCGTGTGACGTCCGCTTCCAGTCGGCGCTGCGCGGGTGTTCCGGGAGACCACCCCCTTTCCGATGCCACGCGTTGTCGGCCGGGAACGCGTCGCACGCGGTGCTGGAGACGGGTGCGGCCCGAACCGCGGCCGGGTGCAGCACCGAACCCAGGAGTCCGAGCGACACCGCCACCAGGAACATGTGCATCCTGTCGTCATCGGCACCGGAGGCCGCTACGGTTGAGCGTCATGTCGGGGACGCGGGTCAACGAGGCGGGTATCTGGGCCCGGGCCCCGATGGCGACGCTCGCCGTCTTGATCCTCATCCGCGTCATCGCCGTCGCTCTGTTGATCACGGACGCGCGCTCGAACCCCGTCGAGGATCCGGACGTCCAACGCGCCGAACGCATCGTCACGTCGCCTGCGAGGCCCTACCGGGACTTCCCCGTGGAGTACATGCCGCTGGAAACGGCGATCTTGTTCGGCTTGGCGGGTGACGGCATGGAAGCGACGGCGATCCGCCTGGTGATCTTGTCCCTCGGGGCCGACCTCGCGGCCGCGGCCGCGGTGGCGTACGGGTGGGGCCGGCGCCCCGCACTGGTCTACCTGGCGCTCGGGATGCCGATGCTGGGGTTCGCCTACCTACGATTCGACTTCGTCCCGGTGGCGCTCGCGGCGTGGAGCATGGCCGTGCTACATCGAAGGGGCGATCACCCCACCGCGGGGATCGCGTTCGCGTTCGCGATCTTGGCGAAGCTCTGGCCCGTGGTGCTGCTGCCGGCCCTGCTGCTTCGGCGCGCCAAGAACGCAGCCATCTGGGGCACGGCGGTGCTGGCCGCGGGTGGGCTCGCGTGGGTGTGGAAGGGCGGGATCAAGGGCCCGTTCCAGGTCCTGTCGTTCCGTGGCGCCACGGGCTGGGCGATCGAGAGCGTGCCGGGCAACCTCGTGTGGACCATCGGGCGGGGACAGATCTTCGTGCAGGCGGGAGCCGCGCGGATCGGGACGGCGCCGTCGTGGGCGAAGGCGCTGCTGGGGCTCGGACTGCTCGCGAGCCTCGTGGCCGTGTGGCGCAAGGCGGCGGGAGCCCGCTCGGAGTTGGCCGGAGCTCCCGCGCTGGTCGCCGTCATCGCGCTGCTCGTGTTCAGCCCGCTGTTCTCCACGCAGTACGTCGTCTGGCTGCTGCCGTGGGCCGCGGTGGCGTTCGAGGGGAACGAGGAGTCGCGCAGGGTGGCCACGATCGCGGCGGTGGTCATCGCGCTCACGGGGCTGATCCACCTGTCCTACCTGAACTGGTCCCCGCTCACGAACGTGGCCGAGAAGCTCGGGCTGCTCACCCGGAACCTCCTCTGCGTGTGGCTGTTGGTCTCCTGGCTCTGGCCCTCTATCGCCGTTCGGCTCCGCCGGCGGACCGCCGTCCTCGCGAGCTAACCCGTCTCGCCGGCCGCAGCCTTCGCCGCGGCCACGAGGCGCGCCTCCACCAGGAGCCGGTCCACGAGTTCGTCCTCGGGGACCTTCGCGACGACCTCGCCGCGAACGACGATGAAGCCCAGACCGTTGCCGCTGGCGATGCCGACATCGGCCTCGCGGGCCTCACCCGGCCCGTTCACGACGCACCCCATCACGGCCACCCGCATCGGCACCGAGAACTCCTCGCGCTCGATCGCGGCCTCGACCTGCTTGGTGAGCTCGAGCACGTTGACCTCGGCGCGGCCACACGAGGGACATGCCACCAGATCGAGCCCCCGCTGGCGGAGGCCGAGCGACTGCAGGATGGTGTTGGCGACCTTCACTTCTTCGACCGGATCATCGGTGAGCGAAACGCGGATCGTGTCGCCGATGCCCTCGGCCAAGAGCGTCCCGATACCCACGGCGCTCTTGATGCCTCCATTCGGCATCGGCCCCGCCTCGGTGACGCCCAGGTGCAGCGGGTAGTCACACTTCTCCGACAACTGCCGGTACGCCTCGATCATCACGCCGGGCGTGGAGTGCTTCACGCTGATCTTGATGTCGAAGAAGTCCTCGTCCTCCAAGATCCGGGCTTCGTTCAGGGCGGATTCCACCAACGCCTCGGGGGTCGGGGTCCCGTACTTCTCGAGCAGGTCCTTCTCGAGCGAGCCGGCGTTCACGCCGATCCTGATCGGAACGCCGCGGTCCTTCGCCTCGCGCGCGATCAGGCGCACCTTGTCTTGGTACTTGATGTTGCCCGGGTTGATCCGCAAGCCGTGGATCCCAGCCTCCAGCGCAGCCATGGCGTACTTCCACTGGAAATGGATGTCCGCGACCACCGGCACCGTGGACTTCGCGGCGATGGCGACGAGCGCGTCGGCGTCCTCTTGCCGCGGCACCGCGACCCGCACGATGTCGACGCCTGCCGCCACCAACGTGGCGATCTGCTGCAGCGTCGCATCGATGTCGGCCGTCTTCGTGGTGGTCATCGACTGGATCGAGACCGGGGCGTCACCGCCCACGGCGACGCGACCGACGTGGAGCTGGCGTGTCATGCGGCGCGGCATCACGAGAAGTCTCTCAGGCGCCGAACACCTGGAAGGTGACGGTGCGATCCTTGGGCTCGTCCAACTCGAGGAAGATGAGGCGTTGCCACGTGCCGAAGGCGGGCGCCCCGCCGACCACGGGGATCGCATGTGACGTGGCGGACAGCAGCATCGCCTTCACGTGCGCATGCCCGTTCTTGCGCTCATCCTCGTGCATGTTCTGGGTGCGGATGCCGAAGTCGTCGTGCTCGTAGTAGATGCCGTCGTGCGGCACCGCCTCGGTCAGGTGACGTCGGAAGTCGGCGAGAGCGCCGTCTTCCCACACGTTGATCAGCAGCGCGCATGTGGTGTGCGCGCAGAACGCGATCGCGGCGCCATCGGTGATGCCCGCATCCTTGATCGCGCGCCCCAGGTCCTCGGTGAGATCCAGGAATGCGTAGCGCTCGGACGCGGCGACGGTGACGGTGGTGGTCGTGGACTTCACGCATCCCTCCTGATGGCAGCTATGGGTAGATCGAACGTGAATACGCTTCCCTCGCCCGGCTCACTGTCGGCGCGGAGCGAGCCCCCGTGGGCCTCCACCACGGAGCGGGCGATCGCGAGACCGATGCCGGTCCCGCCGTCTTCGCGCGAGCGGGCCACGTCGACCCGGTAGAAGCGTTCGAAGACGCGGGACAGATGCTCGGGAGCGATCCCGACGCCGGTGTCGGCGACGCTGATCTCGACCGAGCCGTTGTGTCGATGGGCCGCGACGGTGATCCGGCCGTCCGGAGGCGTCGCACGCACGGCGTTGTCCAGCAGGTTGTACAGGACCTGGTGGACGCGCTCCGGGTCGGCGTCGACCGCCGGCAGGTCCTCGTCGACCACTCGATCGATGGGTGCTTGGCGATCGGCTCGCACCACGATCTCGGAGACCACCCGCTCCACCAGGTTCGCGAGCGGGACGTCCTCGCGCTGCAACGCCACTTCTCCCGACTGCAGCTGCGACAGGTCCAACAACTGCTCGACCAGCCGGCCGAGGCGCTCGCTCTGCGTGAACATCACCTCGAGGGTGCCGCGATCGGGTTGCTCCACACCGTCGAGGATGTTCTCGAGGTGTGCACGCATCGCGGCGATCGGCGTCTTCAACTCGTGCGAGACGTTCGCGACCAACTCGCGCCGACTCCGCTCCAACACGGCCAGTTCGGCGCTCATCCGGTTGAAGGCGTGCGCGAGTTGGCCCACCTCGTCCAGGCTGTTCGTCTGCACCCGTGTCGAGTAGTCGCCGGTCTCCATGCGCCTGGCCGCCGCGGCCATGTCGCGCATCGGGCGCGTCATGCCCTTCGCGATCCACCGTGCCAACACCAACGCGATCGAGCCCGCAACGGCCCCCGCCAGCAGGAACTGCCACCAGACGCTCTGGAGGAAGCCGAGGGTCGCGGAGAGCCGCCCGATGGCTCCGCGGGAGGGCGAGGGACGCATCACCGTCACGCTCCCGCCGGCAGCGGCGGGCACGGTGGCGTAGGAGATGCTGTTGATGATGCCCCAATGGGGCACACCGTCGGCGAACACGGGTGGATCGACATCGAGGACCGGCCCCTTCACGGTGACCTCGCCATCGGCGCCGCGTACGACGACCATCGTCCCGGAGGGCATCGACCCCTCGGGGGTGATCAGGAGCTGGCGCGCAAGTGCCAGCAAGCGCACGGCCTCGGTGTCTTTCGGCGAATTCCTGAGCGCGAACCCGATCAACAGGTAGGAGATCAGCAAGGTGACGGCGACCGCCAGCACGATCACCGACCCGAGCTTCGCCCTGATGGTCGGCAGCTTCTCCAGCGGCCGCATCGCCATCGCCCAGCTACTCCTTGAAGGCGTACCCGACGCCATGGACCGTGCGGATGAAGCGCGGTTCGTTGCCGTCCTCACCGAGCTTGCGGCGGATACGCGCGACGTGGGAGTCCACGACACGGCCACCGGCGTAGTCACGGTAGCCCCAGACACGATCCATCAAGACGTCACGGGCCAACACGACGCCGGGCTCGCGCGCGAGCGCCAGGAGGATCTCGAACTCGAGCGGGGTGAGTGAAACCTCTGCTCCGTCGACGCTCACGGTGCGACGCTGCGGGTCGATCGAGATCCCGGGGCCTTCGATCGGAGCGACCGCCTGGGCCGAGGAGCCCGCGATCCGATCGATCCGGCGCAGGATCGCTTTCACCCGCACGGCGAGTTCTCGGAGGCTGAAGGGTTTCGTGAGGTAGTCATCCGCCCCCACGGCGAACCCCGCGACCTTGTCGGCCTCCTCCGTCCGTGCGGTCAGCATGAGCACCGGCGTCCAGCGCTCCTTCTGGATCTCCTTGCAGACTTCGAGGCCGTCCATGCCGGGGAGCATCAGGTCCAACACGACCAGATCGGGATGCTCGGCGGCGTGCGCGGCGATGGCTTGCGGGCCGTCGGCCGCGACCACCACCCGGTAGCCCTCGGACTCGAGCCGAGCCCGGACGGCCTCCGCGATCGCCTCCTCGTCGTCGACGACCAGCACGGTCTGTTCGCTCATGTGGTCATGCTACGCGGCAGCCGATGCGGGTCCGGCGTCGCCCGTATGGAGAGTTCGTGACGCGGCTCGCCACGCATCGGTGCTGGTCAGGGCAGGATCGGGACCGGTTTCCAGACGTCGAGGACGACCGCGGCCAACGTGAACAGGACGAAGAAGGACAAGACCGCGGCGGACACGGGCACCATCGCGCGGGGGTCGACCTTCCGCCCCCGGATCTTCTCGACGATCAACACGGCGAGGTGTCCGCCGTCGAACGGCGGCAAGGGCAGCAGGTTCAACAACCCCACGAACAACGTGATGTAGCCGAAGGAATAGAAGAAGTCCGCCCACAACCCCTCCTGACCGATCTGGCCGATCCGCTGTGAGATTCCCACGAGGGATGCGGGGTCCCGGACCGTACGTGGCTCGTCGGTGAACAGCAGGGTCGCGATACGGCCGATGCCTGCGGGTCCGAACACGCGACCCATCTCCCGCAGCGAGAGCCACGAGAGGTCCACGACCTCCCCCGCCCCGTGAAGGATCGCCGAGGGTGGCGGGAGGGCGTCAGGACCGAGTATCACGCCCAGCCGTGCGGTCTCGACGCCGCTCGCGCACCCTCGGACGGGGCGCAGGTCTGCCTCCGATGCCACCCCGTCACGTTCGATGGTCACCGGCAAGCTCGACCCGAGGCCCTCGTCGAACGCCTCGAGCGCCTGCAGGGCGGTCGGGCCGCGGAGCTCTCCGATCCGGGTGAACGTATCGCCGACTTCGATCCCCAGGACAGAGGCCGGCGTCGGTGTCCCATCGCGGAGTTCCTCCTGGACCGCCACGACGGTGGCCGGCCCTTCAGCATCGGCGAAGCCGACGCCCGCGACCCCGCCCCATCGCCCACCGACGCAGTCCACCACGGCGCCCATCGTGAGGTCGATGCGTTGGCCGCCTCGCTCGACCGTGAAGACCACGGGCTCCCGAAGGCTGCGTCGGATCACCTGCGTCAGCTCTTCCCCGGTCGGGTCCTCGATCCCGTCGGCGCGGACGATCTTGTCCCCCGCCATCACGCCGGCGGCCGACGCGGGCGAGGTGGAGCCGTCGGCCAGCACCTCGTCGACCCCCTCGACCTCGAAGGAGATCGACCGGTCTCCCACGAACGCGAGCAACGCGGAGAAGATCACGAACGCCACCAACAGATGGGAGAGCGGCCCGGCCAAGATGACCAGAGTCCGCTGCCAGATGGGCTTGGCGTAGTAGGCCCGCTCCTCGTCACCGGGCGGGACATCGTCGGCGAACGGGTTCATCCCCGCGATCTTCACGTAGCCGCCGGCGGGGATCGCCTTCACGCCGTATTCGATCTCACCCTTGCGGCGGGACCAGAGCTTCGGCCCGAACCCCACGAAGTACTCGAGGACACGGAACCCGAATGCTCGCGCCACCAGATAGTGGCCGAGCTCGTGGATCATGATGATCGCGATCAACGCGACGATGAACGCGACGATCGAGAGCGCGAAACTCACGGGTGGGTCAGCGCTCCTCGACGATCTCGGCGGCCCGTTGCCGCGCCCAGCCGTCGGCGCGTTCGATGGACACGATCGAGACGATCGAGGCGGGTTCGTGTTCGTCCACCACCGTTTGCACGATCTCGACGATGCGAGTGAGGGGGATCTTGCCCTCCAGGAACGCCATCACGGCGACCTCGTTGGCGGCGTTCATGACGGCGGGGAACGTGAGCCCGAGCCCGCCGACGCGGTACGCGAGGTCCACCGCGGGGAAGGCTTCGCGGTCAACGGGCTCGAACGTGAGCGGCCGGTCCGTGAGCGGAACCGGTTCGACACCGGTGGGGAGCCGTTCGGGCCACGCCAGCGCCAACTGGATCGGAAGCTTCATGTCCGCGCTCGCCATCTCGGCGCGCAGACTCCCGTCGCGGAACTCGGCCATGGCATGAACCACACCCTCGGGATGGATCAACACGTGGATCTTGGAGTAGTCCAGGTCGAACAGGTAGTGCGCCTCGATCACCTCGAGCCCCTTGTTCATGAGGGTGGCGGAGTCGATGGTGATCTTCGGGCCCATCGCCCACACGGGGTGTTGCAGGGCCTCCTTGACCGAGGCGCGCTGCAGCTCCGCCCGGGTCCAGCCCCGGAACGGTCCCCCCGAACCGGTCAGCACGACACGCTTCAGATCTTCGCGGCGCTCGTGACGCAGCGCCATCGCGAGGGCAGCGTGCTCTGAATCAACGGGCAACAGCCGCTCGGGCTCGCCCTTGACCAGGTCGGTCACCAACTCGCCCCCCACCACGAGCGACTCCTTGTTGGCGAGCGCCAAGGTCTTGCCGGCCTGCAGGGCCGCGAGCGTCGGAGCGAGGCCCGCCGAACCGACGAGCGCGTTGAGGACGAGGTCGGCCTCGGTCTCGCCCGCCAGGATCTCCGCCGCATCCGGGCCGACGATCAGCTCCACGCCCTTGACGGAGGCGATCCGAGCGCGGACGTCCTCCGCAGCCACATCGTCCGCGATCGCGACGAAAGGCGGGAGGAACTCACGGATCTGCCCTGCCAGGAGCTCCTGGTTCGCCCCGGCCGCGGAGAGCCCCGCGATGCGGAAACGGTCGGGGTGATGACGAGCGACGTCGAGCGCCTGGGTCCCGATGGACCCCGTCGACCCGAGGACGGTCAGCGACCTCATGGGGGAAAGCCTACCCCGCTCTTCCGCGTACGCGGCCGAACGCTTACAGGACGACGCGGAACAGCAGGAACGCCGCCGGCGCCACGAACAGGAGCGAGTCGATCCGGTCCAAGACCCCACCGTGGCCCGGCAGGACACTGCCCATGTCCTTGATCTGCAGATCGCGCTTCACGAGGGACTCCGCCAGATCGCCCACCGTGGCCGCGATCGCGATCACCACCGCCAGGATCAGCGCGTCCAGCCGCTTGTCGAGGAACGGATCCACGAACGACGGGACCAGAGCCACGGACGCGACGACCGCCACCATGGTGGCGCCGATCAATCCTTCCAACGATTTCTTCGGGCTGATGTGGGGTGCGAGCGCCCGCTGGAAGAACGAGCCACCCCAGACCGACCCGATCAGGAACGCACTCGTATCGAACAGGAAGGTCAGCCCGATGACGGCGACGACCAGCTCGGGGCCGCTGTCCATCTTGAGCGTCGCGATCAGATATCCGGCGAGCAAGGGGATCCACGCCATGTTGAGCACCGTGAGCCCGACGTTGCGCAGGATGTCCTTGCGAGCCGAGGGGGGGACCGTCATGTACCACAGGAACGTGGCGAGCATCCCCAGTGCGAACATGGCCGGCGTCGCTGCCTCGCCTCGGGTGTAGGCGCCCACCATCATGAGACCACCTGCAGCCAAGCCGATGGCCGTGGCCGGCTGGTGGTGGTGGCGCACCATGACCCCGAAGAGCTCCCCCTGGGCAACCAGGACCGCGAGCGTGGCCACGACCGCGAACGCGGCTTCACCGAGCCAGAGCGCGCCGAGCGACACACCCGCGAGCACGAGTCCGGTCATGAAGGCGGCAGGTACGTCGCGCTCACCGATGTTCGGCCCTCGGCGCTCCAGGTCGGCCCCGACCTCGACCGTGGCGACGTCCTGCCAGGACGGTCCGGTGGTTCCCTCCGCGCCGACGACGACGGTGCGCGGCGGCCCGGCCGGCTCATGGAGGTCACCGAGGATGTCCTCTTCGATGTCTTCGGCAGCACCCAGGTCGGCGAGCAGATCGGAGCCCTCGTCCATCACGTCGATGGGCGCGGTCTCGTAGGTTGCCTCCTCGCGGATCGAACCCGCGAAGTGCGCGGTGGCGGCCTCCAGATCCTCGTCCGTGGGTCCGGCCGGCGGATCGACGTCCTCGGCCGGCCATGCGTCATCGGGTTCGTCCTCGACCTCCACGAAAAGCCCGGCCTGCGCGAGGTCGGCATCCTCCTCGGCCGGATCGTCGTCGTCATCGATGACCACGACGGGCTCCATCTCGGTGGTGAGGTCTTCCGCCGCCCCCTGCACCGTCTCGGTCATCTCGTCGCCGTACCAGTCATCATCGTCGTCATCATCGTCGTCGTCGTCGTCCGTGAGGATCGTCTCGAGCTCCGGCGGCTCGGGCGTGGTCGTGGCCGGGACATCTGCTGCGCGGACCTCGACGTGTTCCTCGGCGGCCGCCTGCGCGGCCGGCTGGTCCTCGTCCTCCCAGTCGACGTCGCGGATGGGCGCGAAGAACTTGTCGAGGTCCTCGAAGAGCTCGTCTCCATCGCGCTTGTCTACCACGGCCTAGACCTCCATCAGCTCTCGCTCTTTGTGGGCCGCGGTCTCATCGACCTCACCGACGGATCGGTCGGTCAGCTTCTGCAACTCTTTCTCGGCCCTGATCAGGTCATCTTGGGAGATGGAACCCGCCCGCTCAAGCTTCTCCATCTCCTCCTTGGCATGGCGTCGCACGTTGCGCACGGCGACGCGGCCTTCCTCGGCACGGTGATGGACCTGTTTCACCAGATCCTTCCGGCGCTCCTCGGTCAACGGGGGGAACCCGAGGCGTATCACGGAGCCATCGTTGCTGGGGGTGATGCCCAGGTCGCTCTGGAGGATGGCCTTCTCGATCGCACCGATCGCGCTCTTGTCGAACGGGGTGACTTGCAGGAGTCGTGGTTCAGGGACGCTCGTGGACGCGAGTTGCTGCAGCGGGACCGGCGTCCCGTAGTACTCGACGGTGATCCGATGAAGTACAGCGGGCGAGGCGCGGCCCGTCCGGATCCCGGAGAAGTCTTCCCTCAGGTGCGCCACCGCCTGTTCCATCTTGTGGGCGGCATCCTTCATCGCGGACTCGATCGTCATGCCATCCCTCCGTGGACCAGCGTGCCGATGGGCTCGCCGGTGACAACGCGGCGGATGTTCCCTTCCTCGCGGAGGTCGAAGACGATGATCGGCAGCTTGTTCTCCATGCAGAGCGACACCGCGGTGGCGTCCATCACCCGGTACCCCTCGCTCAGGAACTCCACGTATTCGAGCGCCTCCAAACGGGTGGCAGAAGGATCGACGTGCGGATCCGCCGTGTAGACCCCGTCGACCTTCGTCCCCTTCAGGAGGGCGTCGGCCTGGATCTCGAGCGCGCGTTGGGCGGCACAGGTGTCCGTCGAGAAGTAGGGCACCCCCAACCCCGCTGCGAAGATCACGACGCGCCCCTTCTCCAGGTGGCGAAGTGCCCGAAGCGGCACGAACGGCTCTGCGACCTGGCTCATCGTGATCGCCGTCTGCACCCGCGTCGGGACGTGCATCTTCTCAAGAGCGTCTTGCAGCGCGAGCGCGTTCATCACGGTCGCGAGCATGCCCATGTAGTCGGCACGGTTGCGGTCGATCCCGGGAGCCTGGCGTCCCCGCCAGATGTTGCCGCCACCGACGACCACCGCGGGCTGGATCCCGAGATCGACCACGTCGGCCAACTGGCGTGCGACCAATGCCGTCGCCTCAGCGCTGATGCCGAAGCCGGACTCGGGTGCGAAGGCCTCCCCGGAAAGCTTCAGAAGAACCCGGTGGTACGCGGGCCGCGCTGCGATATCGCCCATGCGTTCGGCCGTCCCCTCCTGCTTCCTCGGCGTCAGCTTACTCCGCGTCCTCGCCCAGCTTGAACCGGACGAAGCGACGTACGATGACCTTCTCGCCCGTCTTGGCACCGACCTCGTCGAGGTACTGCTGGATCGTCTTGGTGTCGTCCTTGACGAACGGCTGATCAAGCAGCACGTGGTTCTTCGTGAACGCTTCCAGCTTCCCCTGGACGATCTTCTCGATCACGTTGTCCGGCTTGCCCGACTCCTTGGCCTGCACCTCGTACACGGCCTTCACGCGGTCGAGCTCTTCTTGGGGAACATCGTCGCGCGACAGGTACGTCGGCGCCGCGGGGCTCGCGATGTGCAGCGCGAGATCTTTCACCAGCGCACGGAACTCATCGGTGTTGGCGACGAAGTCCGTCTCGCAGTTCACTTCGATCAACACGCCGACCGTGTTGTTGAAGTGGATGTAGGAGTCGACGAGACCCTGGTTGGCCGCACGACCCGAACGCTTCTCGACGCTCGCCAGGCCCTTCTGCTGGAGGAGCTCCTTGGCTTTCGCCGGGTCCCCGCCTGCGTCTTGCAGGGCGCGCTTGCAGTCCATCATCCCCGCGCCCGTGGCGTCGCGGAGTTCCTTCACCATCGCCGCGGTGATCTCAGCCATCCGACGTCACCGCCACGCTCTCGTCGGGCCGGGGCGGCTCGACCACCTGCGGCGGCTCCCCCGGCTGGTCGTCGAGGACCGCGATCTCCTCGGCCGGGACCTCCGGCTCGATCTCCACGTCGGGCGCGGACTCGACATCGGGCTCGAACACGGTGGTCGATGCGATGGCGGCCGCCTCCTCGTGCGTCGGCGTCTCCTCCACCGCGGCCGGAGCCGCCTGCGGCTTGGGCCCACCGGCCGCGCGGGGCATCGGGGCGGTCGCGGCTTCGACGATGTCGTCCTTGGCCATGCCGTATCCCTCGACCAGCGCGTCCGCGATCACCCTGGCCACGAGGTTCACGGCCCGGATCGCATCGTCGTTGCCAGGGATGACGTAGTCCACTTCGTCGGGGTCGCAGTTCGTATCCACGATCGCGATGACAGGGATGTTGAGTTTGCGTGCCTCGTTGACCGCGATCTGCTCCTTCTTGGTGTCCACGACGAACACCGCGTCGGGCACACGCTCGAGCCCGGCGATCCCCCCGAGGTTGCGCTCGAGCTTGTCGCGCTCATGACGCATGCGGATGGCTTCCTTCTTGAGCAACCGGTCCATCGCACCGGACTCTTCCATCTCGTTCAGTTCCCGCAAGCGCATGAGCCGTGTCTTCATCGTGGAGAAGTTCGTGAGCATCCCGCCCAACCACCTGTTGTTGATGAACGGCATCCCGGTGCGCCGTGCCTGCTCGGCCACGACCTCCTGGGCCTGCTTCTTCGTCCCGATGAACATGATGGTGCCGCGGCGTCGGCCGACGGACAGCGCGAACGCATGGGCCTCCTCGAGGCCCGCCAGGGACTGCTCGAGGTCGATGATGTAGATGCCGGAACGCTCCCCGAACAGGTAGCGCTGCATCTTCGGGTTCCAGCGCCTCGTCTGATGGCCGAAGTGCACCCCGGCCTCGAGGAGCTCCCGCCTGGTAACGACAGGCACGAGCGACTCCTTTCGGTTTTCCGCCTCCCTCCGGATCGGCCCGTGCCGGCCCGCCTCGTGGGCGGGACCCCGGCGTCCGGTCCCCGAAGGTGTGTGCTCGGCACGGTTGCGCCGGCGATGGGCAGTCTACCAGCGGGTTCGGTGGGGGCCGCTGCTGATCAGCGTCTGGGGCGACGGGTCGCTTTCGGCGCCTCGTCGATGAACGGCGCCGACGCGAGGTAGCGATACGCGAACATCACCGCCGCCGTCGCGTGGATCAGGTTCAGCCCGATCGTGATGGCCCATCGGGCAGGCGTGGGGTTGACGCCGATGTCACCCCCGAAGGCGTAGACGGAGGTGACGGCGAAGGAGGGGATCGCGTAGAGCGCCGCGATCGTCAGGCTACCTGATCCCGGCACCCTCGCGATGCGGTACGCGCGCTGCATCGTGCCGGCGAGTCCTCGGTCCTCATCAGCGGCGATCGCGGGCGCCGACGCGGTCAGCCACACCGCGGCCACCAGGCCTGCGACGAAGACCAGGAACCCCAGCCCGAGCTGACCCAGGAACTGCCCACCGACACTCGCGACGAGCAGCAGGCCTAGACCGACCATGTTCGCCGTGATCGCAGCAGGCAGGACGTGGAGGGTGCGCCGCACGCTCCAGGCGCTCACACCTCCCGTTCGCAGCGTCTCCACGCTCATGGTCGTGAGGACCGCGAGCACCACACCGCGCACGATGATGAAGATGAAGACCGAGAAGAGCGAACCCCGCGTCGAGCCGAACGCGACGGCTGCCAATTGACCGTCCAGGTAGGTCCCGGGGCCAGGCCACGACACGGCAGCGGCCATGTAGGTGAACGGTCCCTGGAAGCCGAGGCTGACCAGCACCACCCACTGTACGAAGGCCACGCCGGCCACCCACGCCACGATGGCCGGCGTCGAGATCACGGTCACGAAACCACGTGCGATGCTCGAGCGGATGCTCGGCATGGGCGCGGGCGGACCGGTCCGGGGCGCCATCAGGGTGTCGAAGAACCCACGCTTGACCGGCTCGGACGCCGGCACCGGCGCCCGGTAGCTGCTCGCGGTCCGCGGCTTGCGCTTGCTCTTGCTCACGCGTCGCCCCCGTCCTCACCGACGGCGGCGTCCTCGATGCTCGGGAGGTCGATCGGCGCCATCCGCGCGGCCAAGAACCTCCCGAGCGCGACGAGCAGCAGGGCGATCGGGACCGCGGCGAGCAACCAGTTGCCCACGATCCGCGCCGGTTGGGCGACCGTGGGGCTCTGCTCGGCGAGCAAGGGGGCAGCTGCGTCGTGGATCAGCGACAGCACGCCCGCATCGCTGCCACCCCGCACGACGACGACCGCCTCATCCGTGGCGGCCACGCCGTGGATCGGCCCTTCACCGAGGTCGCGGTGCCATACAGCGTCTCCGCTCGCGAGGTCGAACGCCACGATCTGCCCCTCGACGGTCCCCATCAGCACCGCGCCGCCCACCACGACCGGCGCGGGCCGGAAGACGGCGACGTTGCGTGCGTGATCCCAAGTGCGTTCACCGGTGCCCGCATCGAAGCCGTACATCTGCCCGGCCGCGTTGGCCACGAACACGCGCCCGCCGCTCACGGCGGGGGGAGCCCATGGCGCAGCACCGTTGATCCGATCCGACCACCGCAGCGCCCCGTCCTGCAGACCGACCGCATGCACGGTCCCGTCGGAGAACGCTATGAAAGCCGAGCCATCGGCGAGCGCGGCCGCGCTCGCGATGAGCGCCGGGTTCACTGGTTGATACCTCCACGCCTCGGTCCCATCGCTCTCGTGCAAGCCCAGAACGGAGGCCGCGGTGTTCTCACCCCCGCGCACGGGCACGACCACGATCCCTTCGTCGGCCGCGATCGCCTGATCGACGTTTCGTCCCGCATCGGTCGTCCACGCAGACTCCCCCGTCGCGATGTCGACCGCCGTCACGGAGCCGTCGTTCGTCCCGACCACCGCCAGCCCACCGGTAACCGTCACGCCACTCCGGCTCACCTCGGGGAGATCGAATCTCCAGAGCCGATCGCCGTCGGGCCAGGAAACCGCGACGAGCCCCGATGGCCCCGCGAACCCGTCCACGACCGGGGGCGAGGGGCTCGGGGAGGGCCTCTGGGTGACCGAAGGTGTCATGGAGCCGCTCGTTGCCGCGGTCGCCGGCAGGATCGGCCCATCTCCCCACCCTTCGGTGAAGAGCAAGACGCCGCCATCGTCGGTCTGTGCGATGGCGGCCGGGACCGATGGACCGAGTTCCCGTTCAAGCGAGTCGATCAGCTCGCCGGACGCAAGGTCCACGACCTCGACGGACTCGGGCCCCACCGCCACGATGGAACCGTCGACCACGATCGGCGCCGAGAGCCCGAATCTCGCGCCCGGCCCCGCCGGCTCGACATCTGCTTCCCATGCGACGCGGTAGGGCGGAGCAGGACCCTGCACCTCCCCTGTGTGCGCCTCGTCAGCCTGGTACTGAGGCCATTCCGCAGCTGCGGCGGAGGCGGCGGCCAACGTGCCGGAGGCCACCGTGAAGATGAGCGTGAGGAAGGATCGGATGGGGAGGCGCACGGCCGGGCATCCTACCCCCGTGAAGGGCGAGCCTACGCGGGCAAGGGTGCGAGCCGGATCATGGAGCGTATGTCCGGAGGCGCAAGGTAGTGGAGCGGATCGACGTAGACATCCATGAGGCGGACCCCCATGTGCAGGTGGGGGACCGTGCCCCCGGTGTGCCCAATACCGGTCGTGGCGACGATCACCCCGGCCGTCACCGTCTGGCCACGCCGGGCAACCAAGGACGAGAGCCAGGAGTACGTGGACTCGAGACCCCCGCCATGGTCGATGGTCAGGAACAGCCGGCCCCCGACAGGCCCTGCGAAGGTGACCTTCCCGGCCGCGGGTGCCCGCACCGGCGTGCCGAGACCGGCCGCTATGTCGATCCCACGATGACCGCTCCCGTACGGGGAGTCGGGCGGATCGAACGAGCGGATCACGGGTCCCGACACTGGCCAGATCCAAGCCTGCGTGGCCGTGACGTCAGCGGCCGCCGGCGCATCGGATACCGATGGCGAGTGGGCGCCGCCGAACGCGAGCCACAGAGCGAGGATGAACGGGAACACCACGTGCGCAGGCTAGGGAGCAGACGCCACACAGATCGTGACCGCCGTCACACGTGAGGGACGGTTCAGTCGTATTCGGTCATCTGACCGCGGAGCACCCCGACGGCCTTCGTGTGGATCTGACAGATCCGCGACTCGGTGACGCCGAGGATCTCACCGATCTCGGCGAGCGTCAGCCCCTCGAAGTAGTAGAGCGTCACGACGATCTTCTCCCGCTCGGAGAGGGCGTTGATGGCGGCGGCCAGCAGGCCCCGCGTCTCCTGGGACTCGACCCCCGACCCCGGTTCGAAACCCTTGTCGGCGAGCGTGTCGATCAGGGACACCTGCTCGCCGCGGTCCTGGCCCACCGACACCGTCTCGTCGAGCGCCAGGACCGAGACGAACGAGATCTGCGTCACGACGTCATGCAATTCGGACAACGTCATGCCCAGCCGTTCCGCCAGTTCGCGCTCGGAGGGTTGCCGCTTGAGCTTGGACTCCAGATCGGCCAGCGCCTTCTCGATCTCGCGCTGTTTGAAACGGACCGAGCGCGGGACCCAATCCATCGCACGGAGTTCGTCGATGATCGCCCCACGGATCCGGGGTATCGCGTAGGTCTCGAACTTGTTCCCCCGGCCGGGCTCGAACTTGTGCAGCGCGTCGATCAGCCCGAACATCCCGTAGGAGACCAGATCCGCCTGGTCCACCGAAGCGGGCAGACCGCTGGCCACACGGCTGGCCACGTACTTCACGAGCGGTGCGTAGTGCAGGATCAGCTTCTCTCGCGCCTGCTCGTCGCCCGATCCCTTGAACCCGTGCCAGATGGCGCCGAGCTCGTCGTCGACCTGCGGCGGGACGGTGATCACGGGCTCGGCGGAGGCCTTCGCCCGCGTCTTCACGGCCGTCGCCGCGGATCTGGGGGCTACGGCCTTGACCGGAGCCTTCTTCGGTTGGGCCTTGGCGGGCATCAGGCGCGGGGGTGGGACCGCTCGTAGGCCTCGAAGAGGCGGGACCGCGACACATGCGTATATCGCTGCGTGGTGGCCACGGACGCGTGACCCAACAATTCCTGCACGACTCGGATGTCGGCCCCTCCTTCCAGCAGGTGCGTCGCGAACGAATGCCGCAATGTATGCGGCGTCACTCGCCTGCCCGGCATCAGCCGGGCACCATATCGTTCCACGATCCGGCGGGCATCCCGGGAGCCCATCGCCGAACCGTGCCGATTCACGAACAGGGCCGTCTCGCCCGGAGCCGCGAGCGCCCCGCGAGCGGTGTCCAGCCATTCCTCGATCGCGTCGACGGCGGGCTCGGAGAGCGGAACCTCCCGGTCCTTCGCGCCCTTGCCCCTGACCAGGACCCTGCCGCGGCGCAGGTCGACCCGCTCCACCGGCAGGCCCATCGCCTCGCCGATCCGGAGCCCCGATCCGTAGAGGAGCTCCAACAGCGCCCGGTCGCGTAGCGCGATCGCCCGGTGCAGCGGATCGGCCTCGTCCATCTCGACACCGTGCCCCGGAGCCTCCACGAGCGCATCGGCTTCGACCGCGCGGAGCACGACGGGCAACCGGTTGACCACTTTGGGCCGGCCCAACAAGACCGCGGGGTCCTCGCGGACGCGGCCTTCCGAGGCCGCCCACCGATAGAAGGTGTGGATCGCGCCCACGCCGCGCGCGATGGAAGCCCGCGCCGCACCCATCGTGTGCCGCTGGGCCAGGAACCTGCGGAGCACGGGGTAGGTCGCCCCCGCGAGCGAGGCTCCCTCGCGATGCAGGAAGACTGCCAGACGCCGCAGGTCGCGCCCGTACGCCGTGACGGTGTGCGGCGACAGTCGCCGCTCCAGCCGCAAGTGATCGGCGAAAGCCGATAACAGTTCGTCTTCGGACGGGGGAAGGTCGTCCCGTGTGCGCACGCAGGCCTCCGGTCGGGGTCCGCGTATCCTCCCAGCGCCTCGGTGGCTGTGCAATCACCCGGCGGGGGGCCCTGCCCTCACCCGATGCTCCGGTCCGCCTCCCCCACCGGCCCCCGGCCGAAGGTCCGTTCGTAGCGCCCGCCGACCCCGCGGACCAACCCGCGGAGCTCCAGCCTGATCAACGCGCCCACCGCTTCGGCCAAGGTCATGGCGGCGCTGCGAGCAAGGGCGTCGGGGAGCATCGACACCTCCAGCGCGTCGAAGGCCCGCTGCTCGTCGGGAGGCAACCCCACCGGCGCTGCACGGGCCGCCACGACCGGAGCGAGGTCCAGATCGGCCAGCAGGTCATCGGCTCCGCGGATCATCCGGGCGCCGTCACGGATGAGAGCCAGGGGCGTCTCGGCGAGTGGGCTCGTGACCGGCCCGGGTACGGCGAACACATCCAGCCCCAGGTCCGTGGCGCACTCGGCGGTGATCCGGGTGCCGCTGCGAGCCGCCCCTTCCACGACGACGACCGCACGAGACAGCGCTGCGATGAGCCGGTTCCGCGCCGGGAAGCGGAACGGCTCGGCCGGGACCCCCGGCGGGTACTCGCTGATCACGGTGCCGGCATCCGGGATGCGCTCCAGCAGCCCCCGGTTGGACGCCGGATACGCGACGTCGATGCCGGAGCCGAGCACGGCCACTGTCCGCCCTGCCGCGTCGAGCGCGCCGAGATGCGCTGCCGCATCGATGCCGATCGCACCTCCGCTCACGACCACCGCCCCGGCCCGCACCAGGCCTCGGCCGAGGTCGATGGCGACATCACGTCCCAGAGCCGAAGGGCGACGCGACCCGATCACCGCGACACGGACATCCCCGGGGTCCAACCGTTGGCCGAGCACGAACACCCCGACCGGCGGATCGGCGAGCCGGACGAACGCCGGCCAGTAGTCATCATCACCGGGGGCGGCGAAACGAGCGCCACATGCGGTGAGTGATGCCCGGATCAGCGCGGGATCGGCCTCGTGCAAGAACGCGCGATCGAGGTCGGAGCCGCCGGCGCCGCGCACGATCGCGGCCACCGTCGAGGATGCCGATCCTTCACGCCAAGCCAGCTCGTGCAGTGCCCGCGGCATGATGCCCAGGAGGCACCGCAGGAGGAGCGCGGCCTCGCGTTCTGCGGGCCCCACACCGAACCCCTCGGGGAACCCTTGCTCCCACGACGGTGGGCGATCAGCCGGCATCGGCAAGGATCCGCCTCGCGTCATGGTCGAACGCCGTTCGGTAGGCGAGGGCCTCTGCTACGTGATCCATCTCGACGAGCGTCTTCCCGGCCAGGTCCGCGATGGTTCGGGCCACCTTGAGCACCCGGTCGAAGCCCCGGCCCGTGAGCGCCATCTGGTCGACGGCGGCCGCCAGCACGTCGGATGCCCCATCGTCCAAAGCGCCGAACCTGCGGGCGAGCGGCCCGGGCAGATGCGCGTTGCACGTCGCGGATAGGTCTCGGTAGCGATGCCGCTGCCGCGCACGGGCCTCCTCGACGCGGACGCGGACGACGGCCGAGGTCTCACCGTCGGCGGCGCCCAGGAGCTCGTCTTTCGTGAGCCGCGGGATGGCGAGCCGCAGGTCGATCCGGTCGAGCAACGGGCCGGAGAGCTTCTGGCGGTAGCGGTGGACCTGATCGTCGCGGCACGTGCACGCACGCATCGGGTCCCCGCGGAAGCCGCACGGGCACGGGTTCGCCGCCGCGACGAGGGTGAACCGCGCGGGGAACGTGACCGAGCCGCCGGTCCGTGTCACCACGATCTGCCCATCCTCCAGCGGTTGGCGCAGCGCTTCGACCGCATCGCGGCGGAACTCGGTGAGCTCGTCGAGGAAGAGCAGACCCTGGTGCGCGAGCGACGCCTCTCCCGGTCTGGCCAGGACCGTGCCTCCGCCCAGGAGGCCTGCGGTGGAGATGGAGTGGTGCGGTGCTCGGAACGGCCGCTGCCGGAGCACCCCACGGCCACCGAGCAAACCTGCGATCGACCAGATCTGGGTCGCCTCGAGGGCTTCGGGGGGCGTGAGGTCGGGCAGGATCGTGGCGAGGCGCCTGGAGAGCATCGTCTTGCCTGCACCCGGTGAGCCCGCCATCAGCAGGTTGTGACCGCCCGCGGCAGCGATCTCCAGCGCACGCCGGGCCTGCGACTGGCCCCGGACCTCGGCGAGGTCGACGGCGTGATGCATGTCGGGCTCGCTCGCGTGGGCGTCCACCGGGGGCGCCTCCCACGTCCCCCGCAGGAACCCCACCACCTCTGCGAGCGTGGCGGCCGCGACGACGCGGAGACCGCCTACCTGCGCCGCCTCCGCGGCGTTGGCAGCCGGCACCACCAGGATCTCGCACCCCGACCCGACCGCCGCGATGGCGGCCGACAAGACGCCTGGCGTCGCGAGCACCTCCCCCTTGAGCGACAACTCGCCGAACAGCGCCACGCCGGCCAAACCCGCGGCAGGGACCTGCGCCGTGGCCGCAGCGACCGCGATCGCGATCGGCAGATCGAGGCCGGGACCGTCCTTCCGGAGGTTCGCCGGAGCGAGGTTCACCACGACGCGCCGAAGCGGCCACTCGAGCCCCGAGTGCTCCGCCGCGGGCCGGATCCGCTCGCGGCCATCCTGGACGGTGGCGCCGGGGAGTCCCGTGAACGAGAGCGACGGGAGCCCCCGTCCGACCACCGCCTCGACCGCCACGCGGTGTCCTCCGACACCGAGCAACGCGATCCCCGCCACCCGTCCGTACACGAGATCGACGCTACGGTGACCAGCTCCCTCGCGACGTGACGGGCGTCACATCACCCGGCCGGTCGGGGGCGGTTAGGATCGCGCGCGATGCGCCGACCCGATCTGCCCGAGGTGCCGGATCCCGCACTGCTCGACGTGCGCGACCCCGAGGTATCGCGCGAGGCCCTCGAGGCGTTCGGGGCCGACGTGTGGCGCGAAGCGCTCGACTGGCTCTATGACCACGCGATGGTCCGGCCGATCACGAAGGATCCGTACCCGGAGTCGCGCCTGCGGTTCTTCGGTGAGGGTTCGGCCCCCGCGCCCGCACCCCGCGATGGCCGCCCCGCCACGGAGGTGCTGGCGGCCTTCCGCGAGCGCGTGGCACCCATGACGTACAACGCGCATCACCCGGGGTCGTTCTCCTACTTCACCCCGCCGCCCCTACCGATGTCGATCGCCGGGGAGGTCCTTTCCCAGTGGCTCCAACAGGGCGTGGATGTCTGGCACGCGGGGCCCGTGGGCGCATTCGTCGAGGAGGAGGTCATCCGGTGGCTCCGCGACCTGATCGGGATGGATCACGACGAGGGGTGGGGGGTGCTCACATCCGGGGGGGTCATGGCGAACCTGATGGCCCTCGCCCTGGCCCGCGACATCCACCTCGCCGCGAAGCGCCGCCTCGACGACGCGCCCCGCGGCAGGGACCTCGAAGGTGTCCGCATCTACGCCAGCGACCAGACGCACTTCTCCGTCGCCCGTGGGCTCGACGTCCTGGGGTTCCCTGCCGACACCCTTCGGATCCTGGCCTCGGATGACCGCTACCGCTTGCAGGCCGACCCGGTGGCTGCCGCGATCGCCGAAGATCGCGCTGCGGGGTTGCTGCCCTTGGCGATCTGCGCCGTCGCGGGCTCGACGAACACGGGGTCGGTGGACGAC
>JBKJXU010000164.1:0-24440 GCA_046716145.1 Actinomycetota bacterium | reverse complement strand
CCGCATCCTTGCCGCCCGGGGTGAGCGCCGCCGTCCGGCGCTTGCGGAGTTCTCCGATCCGATCCTCGACCGTACGTTCGAGCGCGGGTTCTTCTTCGGTCTTGGCCATGCGGCGAGTCTAGCGGCGTCGGAGCAGCGAGCGGAGCAGACTAGCCTGCTGCCTCTTGACGGGGATCGGGGGGGGCCTACCTTCGTAGCATGAGGGTGCCGAGCCTTCGTCCGGTTGGTCTCGTGTTCACGGCAAGTCTGTCGTGGGTCATCCTTTCGGCAGTGCCCGCGTGGGCACCTCCGGATCCTCCACCACTGATGTGCGATGGCGCGGTTGTGAACATTATCGGTACCTCTGGCCCCGACGTAATCGTCGGCACCGGCGGACAAGACGTGATCGACTCGTTGGGTGGCGTCGATTCGGTCACCCCCAAGGGCGGCCTGGACCGGGTGTGCCTCGGCGATGGCTCCGACACTGTCTTGAACAGCGGCAGTGGCGATCATCTCTTCGGCGAGGCCGGGGAGGACTGGCTTCTCAGCACCGATGGCCTCGATGCCGCAGAGGACTTCTATGGCGGGGGCGGCGAAGATCACATCTTCGTCAAGGGTGGGGATGATCTTCTGAAGGGCGGGGACCAGAACGACTTCCTCGAAGCAGACTTTGGCCAAGATGACCTCTTCGGCGGCGACGGCCAGTTCGACGTCCTGGAGGACGGGCAGGAGCAGGACTTTGTAAGTGGCGGCAACGGTGCAGATGACACTTGGTACCTGTGTGATTCGAGCGATCATGATCTCTACAGCTATCCCGTCGACATCGAGCACTATGAGGGACCTGACAACGCTTTCTGTTAGGGGGCCACAATGACGGAGACATCAACCCGACGCAGAGGACCGGCGCTGGCAGTTGGTGTGTTGTCTGGGGTTGCGGCCATCGCGCTGATCTGGGTGGCTGTTGACGTCCCACCGACTCGCGAAGCGAGAAGCGATACGAACACGCTGCAGGTTTCTTGTTCGGAGCGCGGAGCTGCAGTTGCTGACGCGGAGGTGTCTGCGACTACCTCTGGTATCTCGGTGGCGGTGCGGAGCGAAGCTCCTGACCTTGTCTTCGTGGCTGTGGCTGCAGAGGGCGGTCCGATCGACACCTTGATCTTGCCTCTAAGTGAAGAACTCACGAACTTGTCGTTGCCCTTCCCGCCCAAAGATGTTCGGTTGGGGTGCTTCTCGATGCCGTTCGATGGGCGCTCTCTGAACGATGCGGATCTCGCCACGGTACGCGTAACCGATCCAGACGGCGTTTGGCTGCAACCAAGCCTGGATTGCACGATCGTCGCCGAGAAGGTCGCTCGCGTGGAGCAAGGAGAGCCTCAGTCCCTAGGGATCGGACCCTCTCTCCGGGAGCAAGTCGTACAGGAGTTCCCTTGGCTCGACTCCGGTGACGTATTCGAGCCGGTGATGTACCAGGACAACGACATGGTGCAGTCCGAGGTAGTCGTTCGAGACGGCGTGAGAGTTGCAGGGGTTACTCTCCTCACGATTCCAGCCGAGATCGGTGGTGCGGCCCTGTCGAAGCTGACGACCACTGAGTGTGACGTTATCGCTGCCTAGCGGGCCTCATGAACCCCTCGTCAACAACCGCCACGCGGCCAGCCCGCCGCGCTCCAGGTGCCGGCATCGGCCACCATGCGGATCGCGACGATCGCGTTCGTCCTGCCGCGCAGCGCCGATGCCGGCAGGTCCCAGGCTCGGCGCGTGAAGGTGTCGTAGCGCCACTCCCAGTACTCGGCCGCGTGCTGGTACAGGCCCAGGTACAGCCCGGTCAGGCTCGAGGCGTCCGGCCAGAGGCCGCTCTCGCGACGCGCGATGCAGATGGCACGGTCGGCCCCACCCGGGACCGGTCCGAAGGCCTCGGCCGCGCAGCGGATCTGCCTGATCGAGAAGTGGCGTATCCCCTCGTCGGCGCCACGGTGCAAACCGCAGGGGCCATCGCGGTGGGAGGCCGAGGCCGGTACGACGGTTGCCGCTGCGAACACGCACGCGGCCACTGTGAGGACCCGGAAGGCTCGCACGGGTCCGGACCCTAGCACCGGACCCCGCTACGGGTCGACGTCGACCCGCCCGCCGGCGCGCCAGTACACGCCGTGGTCCCGGTCGAGGAAATGCTCGTCCACCAGGTACCGGCGGATAGCCGCGTAGTCGTTGAAGAACCGGCTGACGGCCACGTTGACCTCCTTCTCGCCGTAGTGACGGCCCGGCTCGAACTCGAGCGCGATGCGCTCCAAGACGATCAGCCGCTTGGCGCGCTTCGTCGGGACCTCGGTGAGCCGTCCGTTGCGGAAGAAGGTGCGCAGGACGGTCTCCTCGTCCTCGGTCGCAGCGCCCAAGGCCATGCCCGCTCCGCGCGGCGGGCCGACCTGTTCGGCGGCCCACCGCAGGGTCTCGGGATCGAGGCGGTACCTGCGGGCCTCGGTGACGCGGGCCACGCCGGAGGCGGTCAGCCGGTTCAGATGCATCCGGACACGCTTGATCGGCAAGCCGAGCGTCTCCGCGAGGTGCGCGGATGAGGCCTCGCCACCCGCGAGCAGACCGGCGATGGCCAATCGCTCGGGATCGGCCAGCGCGCGCAGGATGTCATCGGGTGTCTCGGGCATGTCGGCGGTCCCGTCTAGCATGCTGCCATGCAGCTCACCGATCCGCAGCGCCGCACGCTGGAGCAGCTGATCGGGACGGGGGAGCGCCCCGTCTTCGCCGCGGACCTGCCCCAGCGGCTCCGTGACCGGATCGAGGGGGCGGTCCGCGGCCTGGAGGGCGCCGAGCCCCTGTGGCTCGGGAAAGAGAAGCTCAATGACCTCGCCCGGTGCGAAGGTTCGTTCGACGCGAAGATCCACGGGGAGGCGCCGCCGTTCCAGCACTCGGCGGCCTCGGCGGCCGGTGTGCTCCTGCACAAGGCCATCGAGGTCGAGGTGGGCAGCCGTGAGGGCGCCGACCCGCACATGTTCGTCGCAGCGGCCGCGGAGCGGCTCGTCGACAAGGAGGAACGTTTCGCGGAGTTCTGGCGGGAGCGCTCGTCGCTGGAGCAGGACGACCTGCTGATGCAGGCGGCGAAGGGGCTCACCCTCTTCCAGGGCTCGTTCCCGCCCCTGCGCGATCTCCGCCGCGAGTTGGCCCCGGCCACGGAGGCGGGCATGCGGGCCGAACTCCTCGGCGGGGCGCTCGTCATCTCGGGGAAGATCGACCTGATCCTCGGTGCCAGCGATCGCCTCGAGCCCATGCGCGGCACCCGTCTCGCGATCGATCTGAAGACGGGCAACGCCTATCCCAACTACGTGGAGGACAACCGGTTCTACGCCCTGCTCCTCACCTTGCGCTTCGGCGTTCCTCCCTACCGGGTCGCGTCGCTCTTCCTCGAGGGCGGCACCTGGCAGGCGGAGGACATCGGCGAAGACCTGCTGTTCCACGCCGCCGATCGCGTCATCGCGGCGGCCCGCGCCGCCCATTCGCTGAAGGCGGGGAAGGCCCCGGTGCTCATGCCGGGCCCGTGGTGCAGGTGGTGCCCGCGGGCCGCGGTGTGTCCCTCGGCGGATCTCAGCTGAGCTTGTCGCGCGGCGGAGACGCTCGCTAGGGTGCGCGCACCTATACCGCGATCATCGAAAAGGGTGAGACCCATGGGCAAGGACCTGTACGACCTCGGCGAGTTGCCTCCCGTCGGGGAGGTGCCCGCGCAGATGCACGCCATGCTCGTGCGCCCCGATCGCTTCGGCGATCCGAAGGACGCGATCCGCGATGAGGTCATCGACGTGCCCGAGCTGGGTCCTCGCGACGTCCTCGTCGCGACCATGGCCGCGGGTGTCAACTTCAACAACGTCTGGGCGGCCCGCGGTATCCCGATCGACGTCACGAAGGGTCAGGCGCGTTTCGGCGAGCCGACGGACTTCCATATCGTCGGCTCCGATGCCAGTGGCATCGTCTACGCGGCCGGCAGCGAGGTCACGAACGTGCAGGTCGGCGACCACGTCGTGGTCCATCCCGGTCAGTGGGACCCCGACGATCCGTGGGTGAGCGCCGGCAAGGACCCCGGCCTGGCCGGCTCGTTCCGTGTGTGGGGCTACGAGACCTGTTGGGGGTCCATGGCCCAGTTCACGAAGGTGCAGGATCACCAGTGCCTCCCGAAGGCCGATCACCTGACGTGGGAAGAAGCGGCTGCACCGACGCTGACGGGCGGCACCGCCTACCGCATGCTCTTCGGCTGGCCGCCGAACACCGTGCAACCCGGCGACCCCGTGCTGGTGTGGGGTGGATCGGGGGGTCTCGGCTCGTTGGCGATCCAGCTCGTGGCCAACGCGGGCGGTCGTCCCGTCGCGGTGGTCAGCACCGAGGAGAAGGGCGAGTACTGCACCACCCTCGGTGCGGTCGGGTACATCAACCGCAAGGACTTCGACCATTGGGGGGTGCCGCCGGCCTGGGATTCGCCCGAGTGGAAGGGCTGGCTGGACGGCGCGAAGGCATTCGGGAAGGCCTTCTGGGAGGTGCTCGGGGAGAAGGCGAGTCCCCGCATCGTCTTCGACCATCCCGGACAGGACACGATCCCCACGTCGAACTTCGTGTGCGACCGGGGGGGCATGATCGTGATCTGCGCGGGCACGTCCGGCTACGACACCATGATCGACGTCCGGTACCTGTGGTTCCTGCAGAAGCGCTACCAGGGGTCGCACCTGATGAACGACGAGCAGGCGGCCGCGTTCAACGATCTCGTCCGCGACGGCAAGATCGTGACGACCCTCGGGCACGCCTACGCGTACGCCGAGATCCCACTGGCGCACCAGCTGATGGGCGACGGGATGCTCCCCGAGGGGAACGTATCGTGCCTGGTGAACGCGCCGGAGGCAGGGCTCACCGGCTCGCCGTAGCGCCCGGGCCTCAGGCGCCGCCGCCGCGGAGGAGCTCGCGGATCCCTTCCGGGTACAGCGGCGTCACCGTGAGCAGATCGGGCAGGTCGAGCACGACCGCGATCTCCGCACCCCCCGAGTCGGCCGACTCGACGATCGCGAGGTCGTCGAACCGTTCGATGGGCCAGCCGTCGGGCTCGGCCTCGAAGACGAAGCAGATCTCGTGGAACGGGCGATCCACGTAGTCGAAGACGTTCTCGAGGACGCCGAGGAGCGCGATGGTCCCGAGCTCCACGCCGAGCTCCTCGCGGATCTCACGCCGTGCCGCGTCGACCGCGCGCTCCTGGAACTCGATGCCACCGCCGAGCGGCCGGTAGAACCACGTCCCGTCGCCCCGGTCCCGGAGGCGGCCGACCAGGACCCTTGCACCCTCGCGGACGAAGACGAACGCGCACGGCCGGGTGATGCCCGCGACCCCCATCACGCTTCCTGGACGAGCTCGACCAGGACGCTCCCCATCGCCTTCGGGTGCACGAAGGCGATGCGGGTGCCTCGTGAGCCTGAGCGCGGGGTCTCATCGATCAACCGTGCACCTTCCGCCTTGAGGTGCGCGAGCGCCCCCTCGATGTCGTCGACCCGGTACGCCACATGGTGCACGCCGGGGCCCCGTGTCGCGAGCGCTCGGCCGACCGTCGTGTCGGGTCCGAGCGCGCCGAGCAATTGGATGTACGACGAGCCCACCGCGAACAGGACCTCCTCGACCCCCTGGTCCTCGATCCGCTCGCGGTGGGTGGGTTCGACCCCGAGGAGCCGGCGGTACTTCTCGACCGAGGCCTCCAGATCGTCGACGGCGATGCCGACGTGATCGATGTCGGTCAGTCCGATCATCCTCAGGCTCCCGGTTGCATGCGCGCCATGAGTTCCCGCGCACCGACCACGTGGTAGGCGGGTAGTTCCAGGACCCTGGCGATCGACGCGACGCCGTAGGCGCGGCGATCCTCGTCCGGCTTCGCGCCGTCCCCCGGCGCGGCCGGGCCGAGCACGAAGAACTCGGCCAGTTCCAAGAACTGAGCGAGCGACGGCGTCAGGCCGCCGCGTTCGTACTGGTAGATGGTCTGCCGGGAGGCGGGGCAACCCTTCGTGGCAGCCGCGGCCTCGACCGACCGGTAGCCGGCGCCCTTGCGGAGCTCTCGCAGGCACGCGCCGATCACCTTGCGGTCCACCTCATCGATGGGAGGCTTCTTCGTGCGGGCCATGGGCCGCCGAGCCTACCGCAGCCGTCGTGGCCGCCCGGGCCGAACGGCGCGCCCTCCGGTCCCCTGAACGGGGCCGAACGACCGATTGCCCGGGGGAGGCCCTCCGGCGTACGGTGAGCGCCCCCGGACCCGGAGCAGCGCCTGTGAGCGAGAAGGACCACAGCAGTCCCGCCGCGATCCTCGAAGGATCGTTGTTGGTTCGCAAGGGCCGGGCGGATGTGTTCCGCCAGCGGGAGCGCACGCGGTTCAAGCGGGTCCTGCGTGGGCTGATCGTGGTCGCGATCTTCGACTACCTGCTCTACCGGTTCTACGCCGGCGGTAACTCGCTGGGGTTCCCAACGCTCGGCCCCGACGCGATCTTCTACATCCTGCCCATCACGATCTTCCTGGGGATCTTGGCCATGCCCTTGATGATGCTCATGAACGGACGGTCGCCGCACATCACCGTCTACCCGGAGCAGGTCGAGATCGGCCTCACGGACATGAAGGGCCTCGACACCCAGGTGGACGAGGTGATCCGCACGCTCGACGTCTTCCTGGGCTACGCGACGTTCAAGGAAGAGATGGGAGGGACGCCGCGCCGCGGGGTCTTGTTCGAAGGCGCGCCGGGCACGGGCAAGACGTTCCTCGCCAAGGCGATGGCCAAGCAGGCGGGCGTGCCGTTCCTGTTCATCCCGGCCCCGGCGTTCCAGTCGATGTGGCAGGGCATGTCGGCGTTCCGGATCCGATCGTTCTTCAAGAAGCTCCGCAAGACCGCGCGCAAGGAAGGGGGTGCGATCGGGTTCATCGAAGAGATCGACGCGGTCGCGCTGCGCCGCGGTGGGGCCGTTCCCTCGGTCGCGCTCACCGACGACGGCGGGCTCGCGCGCACGACTTCACGTTTCTTCGGCGGCGGGGACTCGGGCACCATGGTCAACGAACTGCTCATCCAGATGCAGTCCTTCGACCAGCCTCCGTTCGGCCAGCGGATGCGGAGCCGTTTCCTGCAGTGGGTGAACTCCTACCTCCCGGAGAACTGGCGCTTCCCCGTGTCGCGGTCGTCGTACTCCAACATCCTGCTGATCGCCGCGACGAACCGGGCCGACTCCTTGGATCCGGCGCTGCTTCGGCCCGGGCGCTTCGACCGCCGTCTGTACTTCGACGCGCCGACGAAACAGGAGCGGCGCGAGCTCATCGACTTCTTCCTGGATCGCAAGGCGCATCACGAGCAACTGGCCGACGATGCGTTGCGCGAGCGGATCGCGCACGAAACCTTCGGGTACACGCCGGTGATGATCGAGCACCTGTTCGATGAGGCACTGCTGGTGTCGCTGCGCGAGGGCCGGCACGCACTCAATTTCGAAGACGTGATGGAAGCCAAGCTCACGGAGGAGATCGGCTCGAAGCAGCCGACCGTCTACACCGAGACCGACCGCGCCGCCGTGGCCACCCATGAGGCGGGTCACGCGACGATCGCGTACGTCTTGGGCAAGGGCAGGCGCCTGGAGATGCTGTCGATCATCAAGCGACGCGGCTCCCTCGGTCTGCTCGCCCACAGCGACCTGGAGGAGCGTGTCACGCGGACGAAGTCCGAGATCGAGACGGGCATCGCAATCTCCCTCGGCGGCTTGGTCGCCGAGGAGATGTTGCTCGGGGAGTCTGGGACCGGCCCCGGCGCCGACCTGGCGCATGCGACCTCGCTCGCCGCCCAGATGGTCGGGTCCTTCGGCATGGCGGGGTCCCTGGTGTCCTACGAGGCCGTCGCCGACGGTCCGCTCGCACGGTCCAACCTCGTCGGCAAGGTCCTGGCCAACACCGAGACGAAGCAGAAGGTCGAAGACATCCTGGAGGCCCAACGGGTCCGGGTCCGCGAGGTGCTGGAGTCCAACCGCGACGTCCACGCCGCCCTGCGCGACGCGCTGATGGACCGTGACGAGTTGGTACGCGACGAGATCCTCGCGGTGATCGAGGCCGCGCTCGCGACCCGGTAGCCCCGGATCGGCCACGTTCTGGGCTGCGGCTACACTTGCTGCATGACCCGTACGTTCCTGGTGGGCGGCGCACGTACGCCGATCGCCACGTTCCGAGGTTCCTTCGCCGGTTCGACGGCGGTCCAGCTCGGCACCATCGCGATCCGCGAAGCGATGCTCCGCTCGCGGGTGAGCCCGGAGCAGGTGGACTACACGATCATGGGGCACGTCCTGCAGGCCGGGCAGGGGCAGATCACCGCACGGCAGGCAGCGGTCGCGGCCGGTATCCCCATCACGACGCCGGCGCTCACCCTCAACAAGGTGTGCCCGTCCGGGCTCGTTGCCATCGCCACCGCCGACCAGATGATCCGTGCCGGCGAGGTGGAAGTCGTGGTGGCGGGCGGCATGGAGTCGATGACGAACGCGCCGTACGTCGTGCCCGCTGCCCGCGCGGGTGCGCGGTTGGGCGACACGCCGATGCTGGACACGATGCTGCGCGACGGGCTGTGGTGCGCCTTCGAGGACCATCACATGGGCGCGGGCACCGACAGCATGAACGCCGAGTACGGGGTCACCCGTGAGGACGCGGATACGTGGGCCGCACGCTCGCACGCCCGCGCTGCCGCCGCCTGGGACGCGGGGGTGTTCGCAGACGAGGTGGTCCCCGTCGAGGTGGCGCAACGGAAGGCGGAGCCGCGGACGGTCGCTCGTGACGAGGGGCTGCGGGCCGACACGACCGTGGAAGCGCTCGCCGCCCTCCGGCCGGCGTTCACCGAGGACGGCACGGTCACGGCAGGCAACGCCTCACAGATCAGCGACGGGGCGGCGGCCACCGTGGTGGCGAGCGAGGAAGCGGTGGCGCAGCTCGGTCTCGTGCCGATGGCCGAGATCGTGTCCTACGGCATGTCGGCCGACCGGTTCGCCTCGTTGCATACGGTGCCGGCGCTCGCCATGGAGCGCGCGCTCAAGAAGGTCGGTGCTGCCCCGGGGGACCTCGATGTCGTGGAGATCAACGAGGCGTTCGCATCGGTCGCCGTCCACGCGACGCGGATGCTCGGCGTGGACGAGGCGATCGTGAACCCGAACGGTGGGGCGGTCGCGATCGGGCATCCGATCGGCATGAGCGGTGCGCGGATCGTGCTCACGCTCGTTCACGAACTCCGCCGGCGCGGCGGGGGACTCGGCGGCGCGGCGATCTGCGGTGGCGGTGGCCAGGGCGACGCCCTGCTCCTGCGCTCGGTCGCCTAGCCTGCGCTAGCGTCGTCCGCGGCGGGACCCGCTCTTGGGCTTGGCCGACTCCTGCTCGGCGAGCCTGCGCAGTTCCTGCGAAAGGATCTGCTCCGCGTTGGGCTCCCACTCTTCCTGCGATGGCTCGTCGACGACGATGCGGAGCGCGGGGTTGGGCTGGGCCTCGGGCCGCTCTTCGCTCACCGGCGCGGCGCCGTCGGGTAGGAACACGCGGAAGGCCGAGCCGCCGCCATCGCGTCCCTCCACCTTGGCCCACCCGCCCATGATCTCGGCGAGGCGCCTGACGACGGGTGACATCGAGGCGTCCGAACTCGTCTCCGGGTCCTCCACCGACAGGAGGCCGCCACCCTCCACGCTCTGCAGCCGCACGGTGATGCCCTTGTTGGTTCGATCATCGGCGTTGCGCAACAGTGAGATCAGGATCTGTTCTGCGCGCTGCGGGTCGATGCGGATCGAGACCGGCTCGACCGACACGGTGACCTCGCGTTCGCCTGCGATCCCGGACTCCTCGACGACCCGCCGTGCGAGTGCCCCGAGGTCCGCTCGACGGATCTGGAGCTCCACCGTGCCCCGGACCAGCTGCTCTGCGTCCGTGAGGTCGCTCACGGTCGCGTCCAGCCGTCGCGCGTACGCGGCGAGTTGCTTGATCAACTGGGTCTGGTCCTTCGCGTCGCGTTTGTGCTTCAGCAGCTGCGCGATGCCGTTGATGCGCGCCATGCTGTTCTTGGCGTCCATCGACAGCTCTTGGAGGAAGGGCCCCGTCGAGCGCCGGTCCTCGAGAGGCTCCGGTTGCGATGCCGGGGGGTTCTCGCCCGCAACGACGACTTCGCTCGCTCGCATCTCGCGCAGCGTCTCGGCCATCTGGTGGGTGCGCAGCTCGCCTTCCATGACCTCCAGCCGCTCGGTCGCCGTCTGCAGGCCGGACTCCAGTTCGCGCGCGCGGTCCTCGGCCGCGATCAACTTCTCGGTCTGTCCGGCGAGCCGTTCCTGCGTGACGTGCAGGAGCGAGTCGATCTCCGCGCGGGCCGGATCGTTCGCC
This sequence comes from Actinomycetota bacterium, assembly GCA_046716145.1. GTDB lineage: Bacteria > Actinomycetota > UBA4738 > UBA4738 > HRBIN12 > AC-51. The sequence goes on along the minus strand of JBKJXU010000164.1, from coordinate 14,077 downwards.
AGTTCGAGTTGCCGGCGGGCCTCGGAGTCCTGGGCTCGCCGGTTCAGGTCGGCGTTCTCCGCGACCGCTGCCTCGAGCATCGTGTTCAGCTTCTCGACCCGATCGGAGAGCACCGCGCGGTCTCGGTCGGCTGCGGTCAGCGCCGAGATGGCTTCGTCCGCACGCTCTTGGGCGTGCTGGAGGTCGGCGTGCATCGACCCGGTTGCGTCCTCGCGCTGCGCGGCGTCGGCCTGCAACCCGACGAGCACGTGTCGCAGGTCCTCGGCTTCCTTCCGCGCCTGCGCCACCGCCATGGTGCGCTCGGTGAGCTCGGCTTGCAGGGCGGCGATCTCGCTGCGACGGTCGGTGAGTTCCCCCGCCGTCTGTAGGACCCTGTGCTCGCGCCCCGACGCTTCGGCCTCGGCTGCCTCCAGCTCCATCTGGACGGACTCCAGCTCGCGGGTGGCGTCGCGCGCCGTCACTTCGGCCCTGGCGATGCGACCGGCCAGCTCGGCCTCACGCTGCTCCACTTGTTCCTTGAACGATGTTTCGAGCGACTCGATCTGGCGCTGGAACTCCTCCCGGGTCGCGCGCACCTTCTCCTCGAACTCGGCCTCGCGCTCGACGAGCTCGGCCCGCTGGGAGGCGCGCAGGCTCGCCACCTCCGCCTTCGCCGCACGGAGCTCGTCCTCGAACATCGCGGCGCGCTGTTCCTCGGTCCGCAGCGCCCTGATCTCCCGGCGCGCGTCGTCGAGCTCGCGCTGGCCGACGGCGAGTTCGGCCTGTGCTGCGCGCAGCGAGTCCTTGGTCTGCATGAGCTCGGTCTGCGAGGACGTGAGCTCCCGTTCGGCCCCGATGGTCCGGCCGGCTTGTGCGCGGAGCGTCTCGAGCTCGCGCCGGGTCAGTCCGAGCTCGTCGTTGGCGCCTTCGAGTTCGGCTCGCAGACCCGTGGCCTCCCGCTCGATCGCCCGGAGCCGGTACTCCTGTTCGGGGTCGCCGCGCTCGGCGCTGGCCTCCCGGAGTTGCGCGGCCAGCCGCTCGCGCTCGGCGGTGAGGGTGGCGACCTGCTGCTCCGCGGTCTGCAGCCTCCCCTCGGCGCGCAGCATCCGCTCCTCCGCGAGTGGGTCTCCGCCCACGGACGCCCGCTCCATGTCGCGGATCTCGTCGAGCGCCTTGCGGTATTGCTCCTGGACGGTGGCCAGGCGCTCCTCGGCCGCCGTCGCCCGCTCCTCCGAGCGCCGACGGGCCTCCGACTCTTCGCGCAGGCCCGGCTTCGGGGCGGTGACCGGTCGCGAAGAGGCGGGCGTCCTGGCGATGGTCCGGGCGCTCGCCCTGGCCTCCTCCGTCTTGCCCACCAGCAGGACCCGTCCGACGATCCACGTGACGAGCAGGAGCATCACGAGAACGCCCGCGACGAACATCGTGATGGTTCTCCATGGGCCGGGTGCGGCGCTGATCACGTCGTCGGGCCGCGAGAGCTGCACGACGGCGTCGCCGCCCAGGCCGGAGCGGAGCCGCAGCGGCAGGAGGATGCCGATCGAGCCTTCCCCCGAAGTGATATGAGCGTTCCCTCGGAGGACGTCACGGATGTCGTCCCGCAGCCCGGGGAGGTCGCTCGAGATCAGGCTCTCGCGTGTGGAGTACAAGATCTCAGCGTCGGTGGAGTAGACCGTCACGTCGTCGAAGGCGCTCGGGTCCACGACGATCGCCTGGATCTGGGTCGTGAGTTCGCTCGCTCGTTCAGGGGAGACGGGAGCGGCCAGGTCATCCGGGGTGAAGGCGAGCGTCAGCGAGCCCTCGGCGATCGACCATGCCTGTCCGACGACATCCTCGGTCGCTCGCGACCTGGCATTCATCGCCATGTAGATCGCGCCGGCGAGCGCCAGGACGAGCAGCCCGATGATCACGCTCAAGATCGCACGAGCGATGGTGCCGTATCCCCTCAACGATCCGATCATCCGCGCCCCGCCTTCTCCACCGCGCGCTCGCCTCGACGAGCCGGTCCGACGGGATGGGTATCGGCAGTCCGGAGCACCCGGTGAACGGGCCATCGGTCCATGACCCGACGGCTTCGGCGGGACCTGATGACCTAGCCCATATCGCGCGCCGCCCCGGACACGACGACGGTCTGTCCCGTCCGCTCGTCCTTCTCCAAGACGATGAGATCCTCGATCATCTGCCGCATCAGGTCGACATGTGACACGAGGACGACGAGCCGGCCTTCGCCCGAGGCGACGAGCCTGCCGATGCCGTCCATCGCACGCTCGATGTGATCGGCATCGAGGCTGCCGAACCCCTCATCGAGGAAGAAGGCGTCGAGGCGCCCGCCCCCGCGCGCGACCATCTCCGCCAGGGCGAGCGCGAGCGCGAGCGACGCCAGGAAGGTCTCGCCGCCCGAGAGGGAATCGGGGCTGCGCTCGGCACCGCCCGCATGCAGGTCCACGATCCGGAACGAATCGTCGCCGGTGAATCGATACCCCCCGGCCGTGAGCTCCTCGAGGTGGACGCTCCCGAGCTCCGCGAGTGCCGCGCGTTCCTCGGCGAGCAGCCACGCGAGGAAGCGCGAGGGTTGCAGTTCGTCACGCAGGCGGCGGATGAGGGCGAGGTCTTCGCTCGCCTTCATCAGTCGCCGGTCCAGGTCCTCGCCGTCGGCGAGGACCTGCTCCAAACGCAGCAGCCGCTCATCGGCTGCCGCGCGCTCGGCGCGCGCGGCAGCCAGGGCGTCGGTGAAGTCTCCGTCGCGGCCCAACCCGAGCGCATGGAACTGGGCCGCGAGACCCGCCTCCGCCTCGGACAGAGCGGCGCGCGCCTGCTCCTTCGCGGCGGTGGCTGCCTCATGGCGACCGGTCAACACCGAGACGAGTTCGCCGAAGGCGTCGCGGATCTCCTCGGTGGTCGTGGCCGGGGCGCGTGCCTCGCCGAGCAGACCCCAGGAACCGGCGAGGCGGGCCGTGAGTCCGGAAAGCGTCGCCGCGGCCCCGGCCGCGTCGCGCCTGGCTGCATCGAGCGAGTCCCGCGCCACCGCGGCGGCCGCGGTTGCGCTCTGCAGGCGCGCGTCCGCCTCGCGCAGTTCCCGCTCGCGTTCGTCGAGCAGTGCCTTCGGGTCTCCCTCACCCAGGCGATCGACGACCTCGCTCTGGGTGGCAGCGAGCGTCGCTTCTGCGGCACGGACGTCGTCCTCGGCGCTTCGGAGAGCCGCTCCGGCAGCGGTCGCGCGCTCCTGCGCCGCCACGTGCCGGCCGTCCGCAGCCGCCGAGGCCGCCCGGGCGGCGTCACGACCGGCCTCGGCCTTGGTCAGCGCCTTCGCGGCTGCATCGACGGCGCGTTGGGCGGTCCGGATCGCGGGCGCCTTGGCCGCGCGTGGGAGCGTCGCCACCGGCTGGGCGCAGACGGGGCACGGTTCGCCGATCGCCAGGGTGCCGCGCAACTCGCCTGCCATCTCGGCGTGCCGTGCCTCGTGCAGCGCGGTCTGTGCGGCAGCGCTCGCTGTGGAGGCGTGCTCGTACGCCTGGTCCGCGGCCGCGAGGTCCTCGCCCAGCCCGGCGAGTACCGCGGCGGCGGCCCCGGCTGCATCGGTCGTCTCCGCGCTGGCCGTCTCCGCGCGCCCTCGCCGCTCGAGGGCCTGCGAGACCGCCTTCGCCTCGCCCTCCATCCTGGTGACGAGCTCGGCGAAGCTCCGAAGGTCCCCGGCCGCCGCCGCGGACGCATCCCGCTCTGCCACCGCCGCCACCACCGCGGCATCCGCGTCCGCCAGCGCCGCTGCTGCTCCGCGCTCGGCCTCGGCCGCGGCGCTGCTCCCGTCGATGATCGCGGCGAGTTCCTCTTCGGTCGGCACCGATGATGCCGCCCGATCGATGGCCTGCGTCTGTTCCTCGACCCGGGTCTGGGCCGTCCCGGCGGCGGCGCGGTCCGCGGTCAGGGCCTCGACGGTGGGACGCGCCTGCTCGAACGAGGCCGCGCGCTCGCCCGCCGCGGACGCCTCTGCCCGCGCATCGACGAGGGACGAACGGGCGGCCGACAGCCGCGATCCCTCGTCCTGCAAGACGGCGACCGTTGCCTCGGCCTCGCCGACGCGGATCCTCGCGTACGCCAGCGCCGCGTCGAGCCGCTCGTACCCGAAGACACCCTTCAGGACACTGTCGCGGCTGCCCGGGCTCGCCTTCAAGAAGTCCGCGAACCGGTTCTGCGCCAGGAGCACCGAACGGCAGAACGCGTCGAAATCCATGCCGAGGAGCTGCGTCACGCGTTCGCGCGACGGTTTCTCACGCTCGACGGTTTCCAAAGCTTCGGCGCCGGGCTCGTCCGACGCCAGCCGCTCGAGCTTGTGGCCGCTCTGGCCGCGGCGCCGCAGGCCCCTGGTGATGCGCCAGATCTGCCCGTCCACCTCGAACACGAGCTGAACCTGAGCGAGATCGGACAGCTGGTGGATCAGCGAACGCGTATCGCGTTCGAACGCGGGCGTCTTCCCGTACAGCGCGAAGGCGACGCCGTCTAGGATCGAGGACTTGCCTGCGCCGATGGGTCCCACGATGCCGATGAGCCTCCGGCCGCGGAAGTCGAAGGTGGTGCGAGCGCGGTAGGAGCGGAAGCCCTCGAGCGTCAGCTCATAGGGTCGCATCGTCGGCTCCCTCCAGCACCTCGCGGAGCAGCGCGGCGAGCTCCGGCAGCGGTGGCTGCCCGTACGTCGCTTCGTGGTAGGCCGCGAACAGGGTCACGTCATCGGGGCGAGGGCCGGCCTCGACGGGCGCCCGGCGCGCCGCGCCGGCGGGGAGCTCCGGCCGGACACGGACGAGGTAGGGGAACGTCTCCGACGCGCGCCGCCCGAGCTCGGGGTCGGGTCCCCCGACGCGAACCGTCAGGTCGAGGTAGGCATCCCCCAGTTCCTCGGTTCGCGCGGCGAGCTCGTCCCACGTGCCGGTCTCGCGACGCAGCGGTCGCCCGCTCGTGAGAGGAACGGTCCTCACCCTCGCCAGGCTGCCGGGTTCGACATCCACGATCACGACCCGTTTGCGCTCTCCGGCCTCGCCGAAGTCGAGCGGGAGCAACGAACCGGCGTACTCGGCCGGCACCGGCGAGCCGGGGACCTCCTGGGGTGCGTGGATGTGTCCGAGCGCCACGTACTGGGGCCCGGCGGGGATGGCTTGGGCGGTGGCGCTGTAGGCCTCGCCGATGTGGAGTTCGCGCTCGCTGTGGGACAGGCGCACCCCGCTCACCATGAAATGCGCGACCAGCACCGGGACGAGATCGGCGCCGGCCGCTTCGGACAACGCGCGGCTGTAGGCGGCGCAGAGCGCTGCGACCTTCTCCGCGTACTGCCCGTACCACTCGCCTGCCTCTCGCATGAAGTCGACGACGCGTCCTTCGCGCAGGAACGGGAAACACGCGACGACCGCGGGGACACCGAGCTCGTCCGGCCCGATCAGACCGCCGTCGGAGGGCCGGCGGATCGCTCCCCGCACGTGGACGCCGCGTTCGCGCAGCAGGGGGGCCAACGCGTCGAACAGCTCGGGCGAATCGTGGTTGCCGGCCACGGCCACGACGGGGCGCCCCTCGGCCAGGCGCAGGAGCCCCGCGAGCCCCATCGACAGGGCCTCGACCGGCGGTGCGGGCCGGTCGAAGACGTCTCCGGAGACGACCACCAGGTCCACCGCGTGCTCGTCCGCGATCGCCGCGATCTCGCCGAGGACCGCGTGCATCTCCCGGGAGCGGTCGTGACGGCCCAATCGGCGACCGACATGCCAGTCGGAGGTATGGAGGATCCGCATAGGGAGGGGGCTCAGGCGACGCCGTCGAACGGGTCCCCGCCCGGCCCCGTGGCCACCTCCTCTTTCCGCGTCGCCCACGGTGGGAACGGGAACGTGAGCACGAGCGGGACGGGGATGGCCGGCTGCGCCATGACCATGGTGCCGGGCTTCAGCAGCCGGGCTCGCGCGCGCGTGCTGGGCAGCATCCAGCCGTACTCGGCACGCTCGGCCTCGGCGGCGTCCAGACGCCCGGTGACGCGGATGGCCGCGTTCTCGAGCACCTGCGACGCCACCCGGCTCGCGGATTGCTGGGCGCCCACGAGCAGCACGCCGAGCGAGCGGCCCCGCTGCCCGATATCGATGAGCATGTCCTTGAGGGGCCCGGTGCCCTCCCGCGGCGCGTACTTGTTCAACTCATCCAGGACGATCACGGACAGCGGCAGGCGTTGGCCGGTGTCTTCCTTCTCACGGAAGGTCTCCTTGAGCAGCGCGCCGACGACGAACCGCTGCGCCTGATCGTGCAGGGTCTGGATGGCCACCACGCTGATCGTGGCCGCACCACGATCGATCCGGCGGCTCTGGCCGGCGCGCACCAGATGACCGAACCGAGAGGACGCGGCGTGCAGCCGCCGCAGGAACGCCGACACCGTGCCCGACTGCACGCGCGAGGTCCAGGTCACGTCCGGTTCGCGCCCGTCTTCGGGCTCCAGGTACTCCTCGAGCGCCTCGACGAGCGACGGGAGGTCCGTGATGAGGCGTCCTGCTTGCGCCGCGGGGACGCTGTCGCCCCGGCGCCACCTGCCGTCGGGGGCGTCGTGGGGATCGCGCAGGGCCACCACGCCGGGCATGCCGTCGACGTCGACGGCGAACCGCCGCAACTGCGCCTGCACCCGTTCGCGGATGAAGTGCAACTGGTTGCGCTCGTCCGCCGCGTCGGTGAAGCAGAACTCGAGCAGGCTCTCGTCGATGAACTCTCGCGGGGTCCAACCGAACGCCTCGACACCGCTCAGTCGTCCGCCGGTGTCGGGTATGACGACGTCGCCGCTCTGACGCCGGGGCGGTGCCCAGAACCGCACGCTGGGAAACGGTGTGGGCTCGACCCCGAGCTTCGCCCAGTCCCCGGCGGCGTCGGGGTGCGCGTCGAACAACCGGTTCGGCATGTCGAGCCAGAGCAGGTCCTCGCCCTTCACGTTGAACACGAGCACGCGTAGGTTGGCCGCTCCCTCGCCGACGAGCGCCGGCGAGCCGGTGAGCATGCGGAGGAAGAAGAGGGCGAACGAGGTCTTCGTTGCCACGCCGCTGACCCCGCTGATCGACATGTGGCCGCCCTTGCGGCCGTCGAAGAAGTCCAGGTCGACGTGGACCGGAGCGCCGTCGCGGCCCAGACCGATCGGCAGCGGACGCTCCATCTCATCGGCGTACAGCGCCTTGCGCCGTTCCTCGCCGGTGGCTCGGGCCACCTCCTCGCCCGGGTCCGCGCTCACCCAGACCTCGGGGTCCACGCGCGTGACCGCTACACGGGCCGTTCGCACCTTCGCGGCCGGCATGATCCCCAGCTCGGCGATCCGATGCGTGTCGGATTCGAACGAAGCGCCCTCGAAGACGGCCTCGGCCTCCGTGATCACGCCGTAGGTCCGCACGGTGCCGGCGCCGGGCACTTCCGTGCGCACGACAACGAGGTCGTCGAGTTGCAGGTGCTGATCCTCATCGAGCACCACCCGGAACTCCGACGTGGTCGTGTGCTCCGATCCCAGCACGCGCCCGACCCGTTCGCTCACGAGGCCCTCTGCTCCGAGACAGCCTCGCGGAGCCGGCGGAGCACCAGGCCCGGGTCGCCCATGCGGTGGCGAAGCACGCGTTCGAGCCCGCCGATCGGGACCAGGTTCTGCGGCGCCCGGGGGTCGACGTGGGCTTCGCTCGCGACGATCGGCAGGAGCGCCGCCGTGCGTCCCGCGATCTGGATGACGTCGGTGATCGGCAGTGTCTGTGCGGCTTCGCACCGGACCACCCCCGACCAGGCGTGGCCGTCGGGCACGTCCGCGAGCCGGACGTACCACGAGTACCGCGCGTAGCCACCGAACGTGAACAGGGGTGTCCGCTGTCCGCGCGCGAGTGCACCCACCACCCGGTTCCGCTCCGGATCCAAGTACATGACCCGATGCGATTTCACCGTGCCGACGACGGGCCTTGGTGCGAGTTCAGCCAACGGACCGTCGGCGATGACGAAGACCTCCTGGCTCAACGCCGCAGCCAGGTGTGCCTCGGCGCTCCGCATGGCCGACTGCAGCGCGCGGACCGGCGCCGAGGGATCGTCGCCGTGAGCGGCCATCGTCCCGTAACCGGGCCGCAGGTCGACGTCGGGGAAGGTCTCTTCGCGCCCGGCGGGGAGCACGGCCCACCGCTCGATCCGCTCGGCCACGATGCGGCTCCGCGGCTCGGCGCGATCCCACGTGACGGCGCCGACCGCGAACGTCCCGCAGAGCCCGGGCACGGGGCCCGCGTCGGGGTCCTCGAGGATCAAGCGGGCGTCGATCCGGCGGACGCCATCGACGAACGTGACCGCGTCGATGCCGTCGTCCTCGCCGTCGATCGGCGCCCAGGACGAGGTTTCGACGGTGGCGTCGACGGTGCCTTCGGCCGGGGCGAGCGCTTCGTCGGGATCGAGCGGCGCCCCGTAGCTCGGAGCCCACCCCTCGACGAAGATCCGCGACATGGCCGGATACTAGCCGGGGGTGCCGACGGGCCTCAGATGTCGCTCCGCTCCACGCCGGCGACCGACCAAGTGCCGTCCTCACCGTAGATCAGGGTGGTGACTTCCATGCCGCTCGGGCAGCAATGAGGATCCCCCGGTCCGAAGACGGCCTCGCTCAACAGCAGCCCGGGGATGCCAGGGTCCGGTTCGAGCCGGGCGTCGCAGACCTCGGGTCGCTCGTAGATCTGGCTCCCGGTCCCGAGATCGACCACCGTGTAGGACCCGCAGGTGCCCGTGCCACCGGTGGCGGCGAACAGGACGATCTCGTCGGACCCATCGCCGGTCACGTCGCCCGTGGAGGCCTCGAGCCCCAGCACGCGGTCGTTCACGCGGTACGAGGTGCCCCAGACGGGCCGCCACGGCGCTCCGCCGTCCGCGAAGCGCCGCCACACGGCGACGCCACGCGCCACACGGAACGGGTCCTCGCCCGGGACCTGCCACGCGACGATCATCGCCTCTCCACCGCTCGTGGCGGCGAACCACGTCCCGGTGACCTGCGCGCGGAGCGGGACGAGCGCGGCGGCCGGCACGTCGGCGGCCGGGACGCCGCCCTCGAACGAGGGCGGGACGCCGGCGGGCACGGAGGCAGCCGGTGAGGGTGACACCGGCGGCACGGCTGGGCTCGTTGTCCCGGGCTGGTCGCAGGAGGCGAGCACCGACGCGAGGCTAAGACCGATGACGAGGACCGGCCGTCGGATCATGGTTGATGAGCCTAGGGGGTCGGCGGCCGATACGATGCCCTCGTGAGTGACCCGCGCCCGGCATCGGCATCCCGCGTGACCCTGACCCAGTTGATGGAGGTCACCGACGCCAACATCCTTGGCAACGTGCACGGTGGTGTCCTGATGCGCCTGGCCGACACCGCCGCCGGCCTCGCTGCCTTCCGTCACGCACAGGGTCCGTGCGTCACGGTGTCGGTGGACGAGATGGCCTTCCTCGAGCCGGTGCACGTCGGTGATCTGGTCACGGTGCAGGCCAGCGTGAACGACGTCGGCACCACATCGCTCGAATGTGGCGTCCGCATCGAAGCCGAGGACGCCGTGCGTGGCGAACGGATGCACGCGTCCAGCGCGTACTTCGTCTTCGTGGCACTCGACGAGGACGGCCACCCGCGCCCCGTTCCGCCCTTGGTGTGCGATACCGATGATGAGCGGCGTCGCCGGAGAGAAGCCAAGCTGCGCCGCCAGACACGGCTCGCGCATGCGGCGAAGCTCGAGGCGGACCGCGACGCAGGCCCGCGATCGTCGGGATGATCCGGACGATGGTGTTCGCTCGTGGGAAGGTGTCTGTATGACCACGTCTGAGTTGGGAGGCGCTCGCGAGCCGCTCGCGACGCCGGACGGGCCGGTCGATCTCTACCGCCTCCCGTGGCTCGCCGAGCAGGGGATCGCAGACATCACGCGGTTGCCGCACACGGTGAAGATCCTGCTCGAGAACCTCCTGCGGCGCGCCGGCACGCGCGACGTCACCGACGACGACGTTCGCGCGCTCGCCGGTTGGCCCGGGCCCATCCGCGATGTCGCGTTCATGCCCGGTCGGGTCTTGATGCAGGACTTCACGGGGGTCCCGGCGGTCGTGGATCTCGCCGCGTTGCGGAGCGCGGTCGCCCGCGCGGGCGGTGACCCGGGGACCGTGAACCCGCTCGTGCCCGTCGATCTCGTGATCGACCATTCCGTGCAGGTCGACCTGTTCCGCACGGCGGACGCCTACGAGGCGAACATCGACTTCGAGTACCGGCGCAACGGCGAGCGGTACCAGCTGCTGCGGTGGGCTCAGCAAGCGTTCGACGGGATCCGTGTCGTGCCTCCGGGTGCGGGGATCTGTCATCAGGTGAACCTCGAGCACCTCGGGCAGGTGGTGAGCGTCCGCGACGGTGTGGCGTTCCCCGACACGGTGGTCGGCACCGACTCGCACACGACGATGATCAACGGTCTGGGCGTCCTGGGGTGGGGCGTCGGTGGCATCGAAGCGGAGGCAGCCATGCTCGGCCAGCCGATCGCGCTGCCACAGCCACTCGTCGTCGGGGTCCGCGTCCGGGGGGCGCTGCCCGCGGGCACGACGGCGACCGACCTGGTCCTCACCCTGACCCAGATGCTCCGTGCCCATGGCGTCGTCGGGTCCTTCGTCGAGTTCTTCGGCGACGGCTTGTCGAGCCTCCCCGTCGCCGATCGAGCCACCCTTTCCAACATGTGCCCCGAGTACGGGGCGACCTCCGCCTACTTCCCGATCGACGCCGCGACGCTGCACTACCTGCGCTTCACCGACCGAGCCGCGCTCGTGCCCCTCGTCGAGGCGTACGCGCGCGAGCAGGGCCTGTTCCGGACCGACGGCGAGGACGAGCCGGCGTTCTCCGAGGTCCTCGGTCTGGACCTCGGTGCCGTCGAACCGTCCATGGCGGGGCCGAAGCGGCCGCAGGACCGCGTCGCGCTCCCCGGTGTGTGGGACTCCTTCGTGGCCGCGTTCGCCCGCCACGAGGAGCCCGACCCGAAGGCCGTCGAGATCGGTGCGTTCATGGCCGAAGGAGGAACGGTCCGCCACGAGCATCTCCCCGGTGGCGAGCTCTCGGGCGTGGAGATGCCGATCGACGGCGCGACGGTTCGTGATGGCAGCGTGGTCATCGCGGCGATCACGTCGTGCACGAACACCTCGAACCCCTCGGTCATGCTGGCGGCCGGCCTCCTTGCGAAGAACGCGGTCGAGGCCGGGCTCGTGACGAAGCCGTGGGTGAAGACCTCGCTGGCGCCCGGTTCGCGCGTCGTGACCGAGTACCTGGACCGGGCGGGTCTCACGCCCTACCTGGAGAAGCTGGGTTTCGCGCTCGTGGGGTACGGGTGCACCACGTGCATCGGCAACTCCGGCCCGCTGATCGAGGAGGTCGCGTCGGCCGTGGACGAGGGTGACCTCAGCGTGGTCGCCGTGCTCTCGGGCAACCGCAACTTCGAAGGACGGGTTCACCCCCAGGTCCGCGCCTCCTACCTGGCCTCCCCGCCCCTGGTGGTCGCCTACGCGCTCGCGGGGCGCATCGACTTCGATCCCACGACGCAGCCGCTGGCCGAGGGCGCCCGCGGGCCGGTCGCGCTCGCGGACATCTGGCCTGCTCCGGAGGAGGTCGCCGCTGCGGTGCGCGATTCGGTGACCCCCGAGCAGTTCCGCCAGGAGTACGCCTCGATCTGGACGGGCGATGCGCGCTGGCAGGGACTCCCGACACCTGCGGGTCCCGTGTACGCGTGGGAAGGAGCGTCCACCTACGTGCAGGAGCCGCCGTTCTTCGCCGATCTCGCACCCCGCACGATCGACGACATCGAAGGCGCGCGGGCGCTCGTGAAGGTGGGGGACTCCATCACGACGGATCACATCTCGCCGGCCGGATCGATCAAGGCGGACTCGCCGGCGGGCAGCTACCTCGCTTCCCAGGGTGTCGTGCCCCGGGACTTCAACTCCTACGGCGCCCGGCGCGGCAACCACCAGGTGATGATGCGAGGGACGTTCGCGAACATCCGCCTGCGCAACGAGTTGGCGCCGGGCACGGAGGGATCGTGGACCACCCATCTGCCGAGCGGCGAGGTGATGTCGGTCTTCGATGCTGCCGAGCGGTACGTGTCGGAAGGGACACCGCTGCTCGTGCTCGCGGGCAAGGAGTACGGATCGGGATCCAGCCGCGACTGGGCGGCCAAGGGGCCGGCGCTCCTGGGTGTGCAGGTGGTGCTCGCCGAGTCCTACGAGCGCATCCATCGGTCGAACCTGGTGGGCATGGGCATCGTGCCGCTGCAGTTCGCCGACGGCGACTCGGCGGCTTCACTCGGTTTGGACGGCACCGAGGTCTACGCGGTGCGCGGACTGGCGGGCGGGATCACGCCCGGCCAGCAGGTCCACGTGCAAGCCAGAAGGGGCGATGGAACGACGGTCGCATTCACCGCGGTGCTCCGGGTGGACGGCGCGGCCGAGGTGGACTACATGGCCGCGAACGGCGTGCTCAACCTCGTGCTGCGTCAGACGATCGCCACGGCATAGACGAAGGGCGGGCGCTATGCGCACCCGCCCTTCGCGATCAACCGTGATCAGTACAGGTAGCGGCGGTCCTTCACGAAGCCCAGCCGCTGCCAGGCCTTCCCGAAGCCGTAGTACCGGCCCGCGTTGGCGAGGATCAGCCCGATGAGCACGGCCGTGTAGACGATGTGGTCGTCTAGGAACGGGTTGTGCTCGGGCCAGATGGCCGTCGCCGTGTAGAAGATCGCCATCCAGACGATCCCGCCGACCGCGGCCAGCCGGGTCATCACACCGGTGATCAACCCGATACCGATCGCGAGCATCGCGAGCATGTACACCCAGTCGACCCAACCCGCGATCACGGGCCCGGCCTCCGTCATCTGGAACCCGGTGATCGACTGGTAGAAGCCCTTGAACGGGTCGGTGAGCGCGAACCCGACCACGCCCGCCGCTGGGGAAGCCCCGTCCACCCACGCCGCTGCCTTGTCGATCGTGCCGTCCTCCAGACGGCCCGTCGCGAACCCCAGCGCGAAGGTCTTGTCGATGAACGCCCACAGGAACGTCCACCCCATGAACAACCGCAGGGCCCCGAACACCGCCCGAAGGCCCCTCGTGTGTACGGGCTCGAGCCGCTCGACGGGCGGCATCTCTATGGGGGTCCGAACCTCCATCTCGGTTCTCATCCGACCCACCTCCTTCTCGATGTACCCATCTTGGCGGACCGGGTTCGCCGAACGAGTGGCGGAGGACCCTCTGCGAGCGGGACGGATGGCCCCGATCCGTCAGCGCGTGGTGGTGGGGCTGCGAGGGGGTTACTCGGCGACCGAACCGGGCGTGGTGGTGTGGCGGGCGAGGTAGGCGGCCGCCTCGGCCCGGCGGGCGACCTCGAGCTTCGCGAGGATGCTCGAGACGTAATTCTTCACGGTCTTCTCGGCCAGTCGCAGGTCCTCACCGATCTCGCGGTTGGTCCGGCCGTCGGCGACCTGCTCCAGGATCCGCTCTTCCTGCGGAGAAAGGCGGGCGAGCTTCTCATCTTTCATGAGGTGTTTCCCCTTGCGGAGCCGATCGAGCACCGCGGTCGTCACGCTCGGATCGAGCAGCGAGTCACCGGCACCGACGGCGCGGATGGCCCGCAGCAGTTCGCCGGACTTCACCTGCTTCAGGACGTACCCGCTCGCCCCCGCCATGATCGACGCGAACAGCGCCTCGTCGTCGGCGAAGGATGTCAACATCAGCACGCGGATGTCCGGGTGCGTCGCGCGGATCTCCCGGGTGGCCTCGATCCCGCTCCCGTCGGCGAGTCGCACGTCCATGACCACGACGTCGGGCTTGGTCCTGGCCGCCTCATCGATCGCCTCGCGGACGGTTCCGGCTTCGGACGTGACGATGACGTCCTCCTCGGGATCGAGCATGGCGCGGATGCCGTCGCGGACGATCTCGTGGTCATCGACGAGCATCACGCGGAGCGGAGGCGTCTTGGGCACCCGGTGATCCTACTCGGCAGCGTCGCGGAGCACCGCGTCGCGGAGCACCGCGTCGCGGAGCACCGCGTCGCGGACCCCGTCGAGGAAGTCCTTGATCGTCGCCTCGGCCACACGGTGGAGCAGGGCGCGAT
>JBKJXU010000163.1:0-18714 GCA_046716145.1 Actinomycetota bacterium | reverse complement strand
CTGTTGGAGCGTGCGGCCGCGCTCATGCCCGAAGACGAGCCCGCCCGGCTCGCGGTCCTGGCCGACCTGCACCACGCCCAGCTGTTCGCCGGGCAGATCGAGAAGGCGCGGGCGACGATGGATGAGCTCTTGGCGGGATTCGACCCGAGCGACGACTCGTTGCTCGCCGTCCGCGCCCGGATGCAGCATGCCCATCTGCACTTCCTCCTGGAGCCTGCGGATCACCCCGTCGCCGCCTTCCGCGAGCTCCTCACCGAGGCGGCGACGAGGTTCGAGGCAGCCGGTGATGATCGCGACCTGGCCTCGGCGCTCACCGACCTGGCGCTGCTCGCGTTGCTGGAAGGCGACGCCGGGGGGATGGCGGCCTCGGCCGAGCTCGCTCTCGCCGCCGCCGCACGGTCCGAAGACCCGCGTGCCATCCACGAAGCCGCTCCGCTGCTCGCGACGGCGCTGCACCGCGGTCCCACCCCGTTGCCTGAGGCGCGCGCGCGCGTCGAGGCTGTCCGGGAGCGGCCCGGTACCGACCGGCTGACGAAGGCGATCCTCCGGCTCACCGAGTCCCTCGTGCTCGCGCAACTCGGGCGGGGGGCCGAGGCTCGGGAGATCCTGGAGGGCGCTCGTGTGTCCTTCGGCGACCTCGGACAGCGACGGTGGCTCGCGGCCACGGATGAGATCGAGGCCGAGATCGAACGACTCGACGGGCATCTCGCGCGCGCGATAGCGCTCCAGCGCGACGTCCACGCGTTCTTCGCGGGGCAAGGTGACGCGCTGAACGCCCTCCCCGCTGCCGCCGGGCTCGCGAACCTCCTCCTGGCCGCCGGCGAGCTCGACGAGGCCGGCCGCCTCGTCGCTGAGATCGAGCGGCAGGACACCGGCGAGGATCTGGAGATCCGTGTGTCGTGGATGGTCGTACGAGCGGTCGGCGCCGCGGCCGCGGGTGACCGCGTCGTGGCGAGCGAGCTGACCGAGCAGGTGCTCAGCCTGGTGGATGGGACGGACTTCCTCCTTCAGCAAGCTGACGCGCGCGCGACGCTCGCCGGTGCGGCGACCGACCCCGTGCTGGCCGAACGCCTCCGCGCCGAGGCGCTCGCTCGCTACGACGAGAAGGGCGCGGTCGCCCTGGCCACGGAGCTCCGCAGCGCGGGGGCGGCCTCGTGAACGCTCAACGGCCTCCGTCGCAGAAGGCGGTCGACGCGCTCGTGATCCCGTCGATCCCCTGCACCTCGATCTCCACGGACGCCGCGACCTTCGCGTAGTCCGCGTCGCCGAGCTGCACCAGGATGTCCGCATCACCGAAGACGATCGACGCGCCGCGGAACGTCGTGATGTGCTGCACGCGACGCAGTACGTCGTCGAGCGCACCGGGCCGCACTTGCAGAGCGCAGATCGCGATGATCTCCTGGGTGCCGCGCTTCACGCCGACGTAGCGCGCGATCGGCCCGCCCGCCTGCGTCTCGTCCTCCGCGGGGCGCACCTCGATCGCCCATCGTCCGCGGAATCCGCGGATGAAGAACGCGCCGGCGATGAGATCCTGCAGCTCCCCGAGCGCCCTGTCTTCGACGCGGACGTGGACCAAGCCGGCGTAGTCCCCGACGAAAGATCCGGCCCAGATCACGGGCCCATCCGGCGGCCCGCCCAGCTCGCGGAGCGCCGCCGTCACCTCGTCGGCCGGCGCATCTGCCCCCTCGAGGAACCCGAAGGCGTGCAGCCCCGTGTAGTGGTACCCGTTCTCTCCCTCGGTGGCCATCGACAGCCCCCCTTCCGACGTGAGGGCCATCTTCGGTGAGGCGGACCCCGCGGCGCAAGCCCGCGCCCGGCTCGGCGGCGGCCGCGCGCTGGTGTCACGCATCCACCACCCGGTAGAGACGCCAGCGGTCGGGGACGCCCTTGAGTTCGTGCTCGCCAGCGTCTTCGAAGGTGAGGCCGGAGCCGGCGGTGAGGTCTTTCACCGTCTGCGACACGAGCACCTCCGAGGCCCCGGCCTTCGCGGCGACACGAGCGCCGATGTTCACCGCGATGCCGCCTACCTTGCCACCGATCTGCTCGCACTCACCGGTATGCAACCCCGCGCGGACCTCGATCCCGAGGTCCTGCACGGTGTGGATGATCGCCTGCGCGCACCTGATGCCGCGACCGCGTCCGTCGAACGTCGCGAGGAACCCATCGCCGGCCGTGTCGATCTCACGCCCGCGGAAACGTGCTAGTTGGCCTCGCACCCGCGCGTGATGCTCCTCGACCAAGGACTTCCAGGCCCGATCGCCCATCTTCGCCCCGGTCTTGGTCGAGTCCACGATGTCGGTGAACAGCACGGTGGCCAGGAATCGCTCCAGTTCCGCTTCCTGGTTTCGGAACTCGTTCACGAACCGCTCGATCTCCTCGACCATCGAGTCGTACTCGCCCACCCAGAAGAAGTGCTCATCCCCCGGGATCTCGACGAGCCTTGCGCCCGCGATCTGCGAGGTGAGTCTCCGCATCCCGGCCAGCGGGAACTCGACGTCTTCGGTCTTCGCGATGAGCAGCGTCGGGACGTGGATCGCCGGGAGCGCATGACTCACATCGATCTGTCCGTTCATCCTCGAGAGCGCGATCGCGGCTCCGGGGCTCGCGGCGCGCCGGAGGTACGAGCTGAGCCAGGCCGCGAGCCGATCGTCGTCGGCGTGACTCGGGGCACCCCATCGAGCGATCTCGAGACGCGCGTGCTCGAGGGTGCCCCAGTGTTCATCGATGTAGTCCAGGTACTCCTGCCCTTCGGGGATCAGGGGATCGTCCGGCATCGACGTGTAGTCGGGGTCGGTGCCGAAGAGCACGAGGGCGATCGTACGCTCGGGGTACGTGGCGCCGAACAGCATCGCCATGGGCCCGCCCTCCGACACACCGAACACCACCGCTCGCTCCGACCCGGCAGCATCCATCACCGAGCGCACGTCGTCCATGCGCGTCTCCATCGACGGCAGTTGGGCCTCCGGGACCCGGTCGGACAGCCCGACGCCCCGCTTGTCGAACAGGATCAGCCGTGTGAACGATGCGAGTTCCGATAGGAACCGAGCCAGGTTCGGCTCCTCCCACATCGCCTCGATGTTGCTGGTCCAGCCCATGACCCATACGAGGTCGACCGGCCCGTCTCCCGCGACCTGGTACGCGATGTGCACCCCATCGGCGGTTCTTGCGAACCGGGTCTCGGATGGCTTCATTCGCTCATCACCCGGTAGAGGCGCCATCGGTCGGGGACGCCCTTGAGCTCGTGCTCCCCGGCGTCTGCGAACGCCAAGCCGCTACCCGCGACCAGGTCCTTCACCGTCTGCGAGACGAGCACCTCCGACGCATCGGCCTTCGCGCCGACGCGCGCGCCGATCGCGACTCCCAGCCCTGCGACGTCGTCCCCGTCGCGGGCCACCTCGCCCGTGTGGAGTCCGGCGCGGACCTCGATACCGAGCGAACGGACCGCGTTGACGATCGTCTGGGCGCATCGGACGCCGCGCGCCGGTCCGTCGAACGTCGCCAGGAACCCGTCGCCCATCGTCTTGATCTCACGCCCCCGGAAGTGCGCGATCTGCCCGCGGACGATGCGATCGTGCTGTTCGCGAAGCTCCCGCCAGGCGAGGTCGCCCATCGCGGCGCTCTGCGCCGTGGAGTCCACGATGTCGGTGAACAGGACCGTCGCCAGCACGCGGTCCAGCTCGCGCTCGCGCTCGTGGATGGTGTCCAGGAATGTCTCGATCGCGGCCGCCATGGGTTCGGGGTCGCCCAAGTACGGGCTCCAGATGTCGGGTGGGAGTTCCACGACCCTGGCGAGCGGGATCAACGCCGCCGTCGACTCGATCTCTTCGCGCTCATCCTGGTCCTCCCGATGTAGCAGGAGCGTCGGGGCCGCGACCGAGGGCAGGACCTCGCGGACGTCGGTGTCGTCGTACGCTGTATTGAACGCCGCCGCCGCGGTCGGCGTGGCGGCGAACCGCATCATCCGCGCGAGCCACCGGAGGAAGGCGGGGTCGTCGCGGAGCGCCTCACCGCCCCAATCGACGCAGAACCGCCGGGCCCAGTCCTCGGTGCCCCACTCATCCAGGGTGATATGCGCCCCCCAGTCGCTCTGCTCCCGTTCCCCGAACGGCCAGTCGGGCGCCCACGTCGTCCGGGCGAACGCACCGTATGTGATCAACGCTGCGACACGGTCGGGATGGGTCGCGGCGTAGAGTGCGGACACCGCCGCGCCCTGCGTGGGCCCGAAGAGCGCGGGTCGTTCCATCGACGCCGCGTCGATCACGGCCGTGATGTCGTCCATCCGCGCCTCGAGGTCCGGCAGCGTGGCGACTCGGTCCGACAAGCCGGTCCCTTGCTTGTCGTAGAGCACCACCCGGCACCGGTGCGCGAGCCGGGTGAAGACGGCCACACAGCCGGGCCACTCCCACAGCACTTCGATATTGGTGACCCATCCGGGCGAGTAGATCAGCTCGTGCGGTCCGGCTCCGAACACCTGATAGGCGATGCACACGCCCTCGCCGGTCAGGGCGTAGCGCGTGGTCGGCACCTCCATCACGTCACCACCCGATAGAGGCGCCAGCGGTCGGGGACGCCCTTGAGTTCGTGTTCCCCAGCGTCCTCGAAGGTGAGGCCGGACCCGGCGGTGAGCTCCTTCACCGTGGACGATGCGAGCACCTCGGAGGCGCTGGCGAGCGCGCCGATCCGTGCCCCGATCGCTACGCCTATCCCGCCGATCTTCCCGTCGATGCGGTCGCACTCGCCCGTGTGCACACCCGCGCGGATCTCGAGGTCGACCTGGCGGCTGGACGAAACGATCGCAAGCGCGCAACGGACGGCGCGCGCTGGACCGTCGAACGAAGCCATGAAGCCGTCACCGGCGGTGCCGATCTCGTCACCTCGGTGGCGCGACAGTTCCGACCGCACGAGCCCATAGTGGCTCTCCAGGACGCTCCGCCAGCGGGCGTCGCCGAGTTCCGCCGAGCGCGCCGTGGAGCCGACGATGTCGGTGAACAACACCGTCGCGAGCACCCGGTCCGGGTCGGGTCCACGTCGCGTCCCGGTCAGGAACTCCTCGACCTCATCGAGCAAGGCGTCCTGGTCGCCGGCCCACGGCAGGTGGTCTTCACCCGGCAGCTCGACGTATCGCGCGCCTGGGATCCGCGAACCGAGGTTCCGTCCCGACTCGACCGACTCGATCATGTCGCCCGTCAGGTGCAGCACCAGCCTCGGCACGGCGATGGTCGGCAGCACCGCACGCAAGTCGATGTCGCGATAGACCGACTCGATGGCGACGACCGCGGACGGGCTCGCGGCAAGCCGCTGGTACGTGACGAACCAGTCACGGACGTGGGGGTCCTCGTACGCGCTGGGGGCGGCCCACTTCAGGATCGACTCCATGTAGGTCCGTTCCCCCCAGCCGGCGCCGAGTTCCTCGAGGTACAGGCGCCACTTCTCGGCGCTCCATGCCCACGGCTCGTCTGGGGTCCATATGCCGGTCACCGACGCTCCGTACAGGATCAACGACGACGTTCGGTCGGGATGCGACGCTGCGAACAGCGCGCAGAGGTCCGCGCCGTCCGAGAACCCGAACAGGGAGGCGCGCGAGATGCCGGCGTCATCCATGACGGCGCGGAGGTCGGCGACCAGGTCCTCGATCGGCGGCAGGTCGCTCGCCGACAGGCGGTCCGAGAGGCCCGTCCCGCGCCGATCGACGACGACGAGCCTGGTGGAGGAAGCGAGGCGGTCCAGGAATCGCGCGTAGCTCGGGTTGGCCCAGCTCAGTTCGAGGTTCGACGCGAACCCCGGAACGTAGATGAGCTCGGGCCCCTCATCACCCACGAGCTGGTAGGCGAGCGCTACCCCGTCGTTCTTCGCGTAGCGGGTCTCGGGTGCTCCCATCTCACGCCACCACCCGATAGAGGCGCCAGCGGTCGGGGACGCCTTTGAGCTCGTGTTCGCCCGCGTCCTCGAAGGTGAGTCCGCTGCCGGCCGAGAGGTCCTTGACGGTCGAGGAAACCAAGACGTCCGAAGGTCCGGCCTGGGACATCACACGGGCGCCGATGTGCACCGCGATGCCACGCAGATCGTCGCCGTCGCGCTCGACCTCGCCGGTGTGCACGCCGGCTCGGATCTCCATGTCGAGGGTCCGGACCTGTTCGGTCATCTCGACGGCGCATGCGACGGCCTGCGCCGCCGACCCGAACGTCGCGAAGAAGCCGTCGCCCGACGTTCCGATCTCGGTGCCGTGGTGCCGGCGCAGGATCGTGCGCAGCAGGTCGTTGTGGCGCGCCAGCAGCCGATGCCACGCCGCGTCGCCGAGTTCGACGGCCTGCACCGTGGAGCCGACCACGTCGGTGAACAACACGGTGGCGAGGGCACGTTCGGCGGGTGGTGGTTCGTGTGAGCCGGTGACGAAGTCCTGGATCTGGTCGGTCACCGCCTCCCAGTCGCCGACCCACGGGTAGACGTCGGCTCCCGGGAGTTCGACCAACCGTGCGTCGGGGATCCGCTCAGCCAAGTAGCGAGCGCTCTCTATCGGCCACACCGTGACCGCCGGCCGATGCAACACGAGGGTCGGCATGGAGATCTCCGCCAGCCGCTGGCGGAGATCCTGATCCTTCAGCCACTCCAGTTCGGTGATGACCGCCCCCGGGGCGACGTTGGACCGAGAGGCGCTCGCTAACCATGCGAGTTCGGCGTCATCACCGGCGATCGAGGGGAGTTGGTCGCGCATGAGCACCCGATGCCAATCGTCCCACGAGGTCGAACGCCTGATCGATCGGATGGTCGACAGCGCCGTTCCTTCGCTGCCCTCCCAGGGCATGTCGTCTTTGGCCGTCCATACGGGTGAGCACTGGAAGAGGATGAGACGTGAGAAGAGGTCGGGATGGGTCGCCGCCGCCTCGATCGCCATGAACCCCGATTCTTCCGTCGCGAGCAGGACCGGACGCGTGAGGTTCGCCGCGTCGATGACCGCGAGCAGGTCGTCCACGAGGATCTCCATCACCGGGGACTCGCCCGGAGGGAGTCGGTCAGAACACCCCCAACCCCGTCGATCCGTGATCGTGAGCCGCGCGAACGACGCGAGCCGGCGCAGGAAGCGCGCGTACGAAGGGTTCAGCCAGTTCCAGTCGAGGCTCGAGACGAACGAGGGCAGGTAGATCAGGTCGGGCCCATCGCCCACTACCTGATAGGCGAGCGCCCAGTCGCCGTTCCACGTGAACAGGGTCTGCGGCTTCTCGGCCATCACTCCACCACCCGGTACAGGCGCCAGCGGTCCGGGACACCCTTCAGCTCGTGCTCGCCGGTGTCTTCGAACACGAGACCGGAGCCTGCGACGAGCTCCTTCACCGTCGATGACACGAGGACCTCGCAGGGTCCGGCGAGCGCCGCGACACGAGCGCCGATGTGGACCGCCAGGCCGTGGAGGTCATCGCCGGATCGCTCGATTTCTCCCGTGTGCACACCCGCTCGGATCTCGAGGCCGAGGTTGCGGACGGCGGCGACGAGCGCCATCGCGCCGCGGGTCGCTCGGGCCGGCCCGTCGAACACCGCGAGCAGCCCGTCGCCGGTCGACTTCACGTACCGGCCGCCGACCGCGGTGATCTCTCGCTTGGCAGCCGCGTCGTGCTGGACGAGGAGAGCCATCCACGTGGTGTCTCCCATCGTTGCGGCCCGCTCCGTGGAGCCGACGATGTCGGTGAACACGACGGTGCCGAGTGCCCGTTCCTGGATGCGCCCGACCGGTGCGCCGACGACGAAGCGCTCGACCTCGTCGAGCAGCGCCCCGGCGTCCCCGAGGAACGGCCACCAATCCTGCCCTTGGAGTTCGACGAGTTCCGCACCCTCGATCGCCGCTGCCAACCTCTCGCTCCAGGAGATCGGATTGAGGCGGTCGCCGACCCTGTGCAAGACCTGCGTCGGGACGCGGATCGAATCGAGGATCCCGCCGATGTCTGTGTCGTAGAGGAGCCCGATGAAGCCGGCGAACGAGCCGGGGCTCGCCGCGTGACGCTGGAGTCGCGACATGAAGGCGTACACCTCCCGGTCTCCGACGCATGACGGCGCCAGGTGGGCGAAGAGGTCCTGCTCGAACGCCGTCGTGCCGAAGGTGCGTTCCCACGCGGCGTTGTCGCTCGCCAGGGCTTCCTCCCTGTTCCCCTCCTCGATCTCCTGCCGGCGCTTGGAGATAGGCGTCGAGTACAGCGAAAGGGAACGGACGCGCTCCGGGGCCGAGGCGGCCACCATCGCGCACAGGTGGCCGCCCTCGTTGTGGCCGAACAGGGCGGCTCGGTCGGACCCCGCCGCGTCGAGCACGCTGACGATGTCGCGCGCAGCGTCTTCAAGCGGCGGCAGCTCGTGCTGCGAGAACCGGTCCGACATCCCGACGCCACGCCGATCCACGGTGATCAGCCGGGACCAGCTTGCGAGCCGTTCCAGGAACGAAGCCGCCTGCGGCAACTCCCACATCATCTCGACGTCAGAGACGTAACCCTGAACGTAGACGAGATCGATCGGGCCGTCGCCGACGACGCCGTACGCGATCGCAACGTCACCGTTCCATGCGTACCGGGCCTGGGGCGCGATCACGAACTCACCACCCGGTAGAGGCGCCAGCGGTCGGGGACGCCCTTCAGCTCGTGTTCGCCGGCATCTTCGAAGGCGAAGCCGCTCCCCGCCACCAGGTCCTTCACGGTCTGAGAGACCAGGACCTCGGACGGGCCAGCTCGCGCCGACACCCGTGCGCCGATCGTGACCGGCAGGCCGCCGATCTTCCCGTCGATGAGCTCGCACTCGCCGGTGTGCACGCCGGCGCGGATCTGGATGCCAAGCTCGCGGATCCGCTCCGCGATCTCGCCGGCGCAGTGGATCGCGCGCGCAGGGCCGCCGAAGGTCGCGTAGAAGCTGTCACCGGCGGTGTCGTTCTCCACCCCGCCCCATCGCTCGAGCGACGCTCGGACGATCCGGTGGTGCTGCTCGATCAATCCCTTCCACCCGTGGTTGCCCAGGGATGCCTGCGTCGGGGTCGAGTCCACGATGTCGGTGAACAGGACCGTCGACAAAATCGATCCGATCGCCGGGTGTGCGTGCTCCACCCCCGCGACCCCTCGGAGCATGTCGAGGAACGGCTCGACCGCCACGCCCGCGCGCCCTTGGACCTCGTGGAGGGTCGCGTTCGGCATCAGCGAAGCCACGTAGCGAGCCTCCTCGAGGTGGTCGTTGGTCCCGACCATCAAGGCTGCCGGCAGGTGGACCGAGGGCAGGACCGCTCGGATGTCCGTCTCCCACTGCATGCGCTCGAAGTCCATTGCAACGTCGGGGCTCGCGGTGTTGCGGTTCACCCGGGCGTAGGCCTCCAGGAGCGCAGGATCGTGGTCGACCTCGCCGAGATCCGCGTGAGCGACGCCCCGCTCTTCCGCCAGGCGCCAGTCGGCGATCAGGCGTGCGTACTCCCGCGTTCCCCACAGCTCGGTTTCCCGCTGCGATGACTCGAACTCGGCCGGCCCACCCCCCCACGGGTAGTCTGGCGCCCATGCCGCGCGACCCATCGGGTTGTTCCATGCGAGCGCTGTGACCCGTTCAGGGTGCGTGGCCGCGAACATCGCGTGCATCGCTCCCGCGCCGCCAGCGCCCACGAGCACGGCGCGCTCCGCGCCGATCGCATCGAGGATGGCGAGCAGGTCCGCCACCTGGGTCTCGAGGTTCGGCGGCGGCACGTTCCGGCTCGAGACGCCCAGGCCGCGACGGTCGTAGACCGCCACCCTCGCGAAGTCGGCATTGCCCTCCAGGAACCGACGCCAGTCGGGCTCGTCCCAGATGAAGTCGACGTTGCTCTCGTCGTGGTTCAGCGTGTATGCGAACACGTGATCGCCTTGACCGATCACCTGGTATCCCAGGTAGATGCCATCCGGCGTCCTCGCATAGCGCGTTTCAGGGGTCGCGCTCATCCGCTCACCACCCGGTACAGGCGCCAGCGGTCGGGGACACCCTTCAGTTCGTGTTCGCCAGCGTCTTCGAACGTAAGGCCGCTGCCCGCCACGAGGTCCTTGACCGTTTGAGAAACGAGGACCTCGTTCGCGGCGGCCTTCGCGCCGACGCGCGCTCCGATCGCCACACCGAGCCCGCTGACGTCCTCGCCCTCGAACGCGACCTCGCCGGTGTGCAGACCGGCGCGGATCTCGATCCCGAGCGGCTGCACGCCCGTCGCGATCGCCTCGGCGCAGCGGACTCCACGGGCCGGCCCGTCGAAGGTGGCTAGGAACCCGTCGCCCATCGTCTTGATCTCGCGGCCCCGGAAGCGATCGATCTGCTCGCGGACGATGCGGTCGTGGTGCTCGCGGACCTCCCGCCAGTCCCTGTCGCCGACCGCCGCGCTCCGTGCTGTGGAATCGACGATGTCGGTGAACAGGACCGTCGCGAGGATGCGATCGTGGTCGGGCACGGGGCGCGCGCCCGTCATGAACTCCTCGATCTCGTCGGCGATCGCGTCGTTGTCGCCCGTGACCCAGTAGTGGTCGTCCCCGGGGAGTTCCACCAACCTCGAGCCCGCGATCGCCGATGCCACGGCGCGTGAGTGTTCGACGGGGATGAGCGGGTCGTCCGTGCGGTGGATCACGAGCGCGGGCACCGCGATGGTCGGCAAGATCGCGCGCACGTCGGTCTGAAGCATCAGGCGCAGCAGCGCTTCGGCGGTCGAGGGGCTGGCCGAGAGTTGGAGGAACGCCTCGTACCATCGGAGGAACTCCTCGTCGTCCAGCCGACTCGGGATGCTGTGGGCGGCGTCCCACCGCGCGAACGTCCGCGTTCCCCACGAGGTGTGCACGAGGTCGAACATCTCCTGCCAGAACGCCTCGCGCTCCTCCTCCGTTCGCCCGAGAGGGGGACCGCCCGGGTTCATGGCGTACAGGATCAGACCGGACGAGCGCTCGGGACGCGACGTAGCGAAGAGGCTGCAGATCGCCCCTCCGTCCTCGGCGCCGAACAGCGTGGCGCTCGAGGTCCCCACGGCATCGAGCACGACCTCCAGATCGTCCGCCAGATCCTCCAGGGGTGGGAGGTCGTCGGGTGAGAAGCGGTCTGAGAGCCCGGTCCCTCGACGGTCGACGATGATCAGCCGCGAGAAGGCGGCGAGGCGATGCAGGAACCGTGCGTAGCTGGGCAGTTCCCATTGCCACTGGAGGTTGGAGAAGAAGCCGGGGACGAAGACGAGGTCACGTGGACCCTCGCCGACCACCTGGTAGGCGATGTGGACGCCGCCGGAGGTCCGGGCGTAGCGGACCTGGGGAACGTCTCTCACGACACCACCCGGTAGAGGCGCCAGCGGTCGGGCACACCCTTGAGCTCGTGCTCGCCGGCGTCCTCGAAGGTGAGGCCGCTCCCCGCCACGAGGTCCTTCACCGTCTGCGAGACGAGCACCTCGGAAGGGCCCGCCATCGACATCACACGGGCGCCGATCGAGACCGAGAGGCCGGTGCACTTGCCGTCGGACACCTCGCACTCGCCGGTGTGCAAGCCGCCGCGCACCTCGACGCCAAGCGGGCGAACCGCGTCGGTTATCGCCGTCGCGCACGCGATCGCGCGGGCGGGCCCGTCGAAGCGCGCGTAGAACCCGTCGCCGGCGGTGTCCTGCTCCTGTCCCCGGTAGCGCTCGAGCATCTCGCGCACGATCGCGTGGTGTCGCTCGATCAGGTCCTTCCACGCGCGATCGCCGAGGCGTGCCTGCGTCGGCGTGGAGTCGACGATGTCGGTGAACATGACGGTGGTCAAGACCGTTTCCAGGGAGGAGGGTGTGGGGTCCACGCCCAGGAACTCCCGGATAGCATCGATGAGCTCGCCGAGGTCAGCGTCCGATTCGGCGCCGGCGAGGATCCGGGTCCGGACGTCGGGCATCAGCCCGGCGGCGTACGCGAGCTCGTCCGCGATGGAGTCCCCCTCGTGGGCCAGGAGCAGCGACGGCACCTGGATCGACGGCAGCAGGGCGCGGATGTCGGTCTCGTACCAGACACGGGTCAGCTCACGGGCGACATCTGGTGTCGCGGTGTGACGGCTCAACCGAGCGAGCAGCTCTGCCTCGCGGGGGTCGATGTCGTGGCCACCGACGGCCTCGGTCGCGATGAACGCTGCCCCGTACGCGGTCGTGCCCCAGAGTCCGAGGTCCTCGGACTCGCGCTCGACGTACTCGGGGCGCGCCCCCCACGGATAGTCCGGCGCCCACGTCGAGCGGAGTGACGGCTCGGCCCAGATCAAGGAGCGGATCCGCCCGGGATCGGTGGCGGCGAGCAGTGCGTTGGGCGCCCCCCCTCCCGTTCCCCGCCGAGGACCGGCCGCCGCGCGTCCACCGCGTCCAACACCGCCACGAGGTCGGAGACCCGCGTCTCCAGGTTCGGGACCGAGACGTTCCGGCTCGAGAGCCCCGTCGCCCGGCGGTCGTGCAGGATCACGCGGGAGAACGAGGCGAGCGACGAGAACTGTTCCCCGAAGTGGTCGGACTCCGGGATGAGGTCCACGTTGCTGAGCCAATCGAACTGCCACGCCAGGTCGATCGGACCCTCGCCCATCGTCCGGTACGCGATGTAGGCACCGTCCGCGGCGCGCGCGTACCCGAACTCCGTGGGGACCTTCATCCAGTTACCACCCGATACAGGCGCCAGCGGTCGGGGACACCCTTGAGCTCGTGCTCGCCGGCGTCCTCGAAGGTGAGACCGCTGCCGGCGGTCAGGTCCTTCACTGTTTGCGAGACGACCACTTCGCCAGGACCGGCCAGGGACAGGATCCGCGCGCCGATCGAGACGGCGATCCCGCCCGCCTTCTCATCGATCGTCTGCACCTCGCCGGTGTGCACGCCGGCGCGGACCTCGATCCCGAGGGCACGCACCCCTTCCGCGATCGCGATCGCGCATCGGATCGCCCGCGCCGGGCCGTCGAAGGTCGCGAAGAACCCGTCCCCGGCCGTGTCCATCTCGGTCCCGCGATACCGGGCGAGCGCGCCGCGAACGACTCGGTGGTGCTCGCCGACCAGCGTTCTCCATGCATCGTCGCCACCAGCCGCGGCGATCTCCGTCGAGCCCACGATGTCCGTGAACAGGACGGTGGCGAGGTATCGGTCGAATTCGATCTGCTCGGCGTGCAGGGTCGCGACGAACCGCTCGACCTCGGTAGGGAGGTCCTTGCCCCGGTCCCACTGATGGACGACGCCCGGGAGCATGCGCAACTCGGCCCCGGGGATGTGCTCCGCCAGATAGCGTGCGTGTTCGGGCGCGACCGCGCGATCGCCGTCGCGGTGCAGCACCAGGGTCGGCACGCGGATCGTCGGGAGGATGTCGCGGAGATCGGTGTCGCGGTCGACCCTCGTGTATCGGACGGCGTCTCCGGGACCGCCCATCGAATGCATGAAGGCCACCATGTCCTCGATCTCCTTCGGATCGTGCTCGCCACCGGGGTTGATCTCGGCCACGTACTCACGGGCGAGCCCTGCCGTGCCCCAGCGTTCCTGCATCGCGTCGATCTCGGCGTCGTAGGCATCGAGGGGCACCCCGAAGGGGTAGTCGGGCGCCCAGAGCTCCCGCGCGGTGGCGCCGTACGAGATCAGCCCGGCGGCGCGTTCCGGGTAGGTTGCGGCGAACATCGCGGCGACCGCGAAGCCGGTCTCGAACCCCAGGAGAACCGCTCGCTCCGACCCGGCAGCATCCAACACCGCCTGCACGTCCTCCATCCGTGCCTCGAGCGTCAGTTGCTGATCGCTGTCCAGGACGTGGTCCGAGATGCCGGTTCCTCGACGGTCGAGGAGGATCAGCCGGCTGAACGTGACGTACCGGCCCGGGAACGTTGCCGCTCCTTTAGCCTCCCAGACGCTATCGAGCCCGAGCCCGGAGGACACGACGAGCAGGTCCATCGGGCCGTCCCCGGCCACCTGGTAGCCGATGTGCACGCCGTCGATGGTCTTCGCGTACCGGATCTCGGGCGTGTTCACGTCAGCTCACCACCCGGTAGAGGCGCCAGCGGTCGGGGACGCCCTTCAGCTCGTGCTCGCCGGCGTCCTCGAAGGTGAGCCCCGATCCGGCGACCAGATCCTTCACCGTCTGCGAGACCAAGACCTCGGAGGTCGCCGCGAGGGCACCCACCCGCGCGCCGATCACCACGCCCATCCCGCCCGCCTTGCCGTCGATCGTGGCCACCTCACCCGTGTGGCAGCCGGCCCGGATCTCGATCCCGAGCTGGCCAAGCGCCTCGACGATGGCTTGGGCGCAGCGGACCGCACGAACCGGGCCGTCGAACGTCGCGAAGAAGCCGTCGCCGGCCGTATCGACCTCGGTACCGCGGTAGCGTCCGAGCATGGCCCGGACGGTCGCGTGGTGCCGTTCGAGCAGTTCGCGCCAGGCGTGGTCGCCCAGCTGCGCGGCTCGCTCGGTGGAGCCGACGATGTCGGTGAACAGGACCGTGGCGAGGACCCGGTCGAATTCCGCCTCCTGCTCCCGGAGGGACCGCAGGAACGACGCGACGTGGGGGACGACCTCATCCAGCGGCCAGATGTGGCTGTCTCCCGGGAGCTCGAGGAACGTGGCCCCCGGGATGTGCTGGGCGATGTAGCGACCCTGACCGATATCTTCCACGCGATCGTCGGTCCGGTGGATCACGAGCGTCGGTGTCTGGATCGTCGGGAGCACGTGACGCACGTCGGTGTCGCGGTTGATCCGGTCGTGGGCGATCGCGTCGCCGGGGCTCGCCGCCAGGCGAAGCAGCCGGCCGATGACCTTCCGGTAGCCGGGGTCCGAGGCGAGCGACGGCGTGATCCAGTCCGCGAGGTCGCGGACGAACGCATCGGATCCCCACGCCTGATCGGTCCGCTCGAGCCAAGGTTCCCACTCCGCGTGGGTCCACCCCCACGGGTAGTCCTCCGCCACCGTGCCGGCGACCGTGGCTCCGAACACGATGACGGCGGTGACGCGTTCCGGGTGCGTGGCGGCGAACGGGAAGCACAGGGTCGCGCCGCTCTCGACCCCGAAGAGGGCTGCGCGCTCGGACCCCGCCGCATCCATCACCGCGCGGATGTCGTCCATCCGCGCCTCGATCGTGGGGGTGCTCGCCCCGATGCCGCGGTCCGACGCCCCGATGCCCCGGCGGTCCATCAGGAGGACGCGTGCGTGCATCGCGAGGCCGCGGGCGAACGACGCGTACTGCGGCAGCTCCCAATTCACCTCGATGTTCGAGTAGTCGTACGGCACGAACAGGAGGTCGCCCGGTCCGTCGCCGACGATCTGGTACGCGATGTGCACCCCATCCTCGGTCTTGGCGTACCGGGTCTCCGGGATCTTCTCCACGTCAAGCCACCACCCGGGAGAGGCGCCAGCGATCCGGCTTGAGTTCGTGTTCACCCGCGTCCTCGAAGGTGGGGCCGCTGCCTGCGGTCAGATCCTTCACCGCGGAGGAGGTCAACGCGCCGGCGAGCGCGGCGACCCGCGCGGCGACGTGGACGCCGAGACCCATCAGGTCCCCGTCCCGGCGGTTGACTTCGCCCGTGTGCATGCCGGTCCGGATATCGACCCCGAGGGGTTTGACCGCGTCGATCATGGCCTGCGCTGCGCGTACCGCCCTCGCCGGGCCGTCGAACGTCGCCATCAGGCCATCCCCCGTGTTCTTCACGTAGGTACCGCGGAACCGTGCGATAAGGGCCTTCGCGATGCGGTCGTGCTCGGCCATGAGGGCGCGCCACTTCGCGTCGCCCATCAGGGCGGCCGCCGCCGTTGAGTCCACGATGTCGGTGAACAGGACGGTCGCCAGCACGCGATCGAACTCGGCCTCCTGCTCGTGGATCTCGGAGAGGAACGAGGCGACCGCCCGCAGGTTGATGTCGGTGTCGCCCAGGTACGGAGGGAAGTCGGGCTCCGCGGGGAGCAGCACGTGGCGTGCCCCCGGGATCTGCGCCGTCATCCACTCGCCGGACGGGATCCACTCATCCCCCCATGTGTCGGCGATCAGTTGGCGGAAACGGTCGCGCTCCTCCTGCGAGAGGCTCCACGGATAGTCGGGTACGTGTCCCCCGATCGGGATCCACGACCACATCACGAGACCCTGGGTTCGCCCGGGGTAGATGGCCGCGAACATCGAGCAGATCGCCCCGCCGTCCACCCCCTGTCCGTAGGGGGTCCGATGACTCGAAGCCGCGTCCAGGACGGCCCGGAGATCGTCGACCTTCGTCTCGAGGTCGATCATCTGGGTCATCCGATCGGAGAGTCCGATCCCTCGTTGGTCCATCGTGATGACCCGAGCGAACTTCGCGAGGGAGCGGAGCCACTGGCCCACGTCCGGGTCCTCCCAGAAGAGCTCTCGATGCGAGATCCACGGCCAGGCCACCAGCAGGTCCGGCCCTTCGCCGAAGACGACGTACGCGATGAAGGTGCCATCTGCGCTGCGCGCGTACCGGGTCTTCGGGATCTCCATCGGGAGCATCCTCGCTGGTTGCGGCGCAACCTCGCAACGTGCCCGGTCGGGGGCTTCGTTAGACTCGCCCGACCATGCCGGCCAAACACCGTGTGATCGTCGCCAAACCGGGCCTGGACGGACACGACCGGGGGGCCAAGATCGTGGCGCGGGCGCTGCGCGACGCTGGGTTCGAGGTCGTTTACACGGGACTGCACCAGACGCCCGAGCAGATCGTGGAGACGGCGATCCAGGAGGACGCCGACGCGGTGGGCCTGTCGTTGCACTCGGGCGCGCACATGACCTTGTTCCCCAGGGTGGTGCGGTTGCTGCGCGAGCGTGACGCCGCCGACATCGTGGTCTTCGCCGGAGGGATCATCCCGGCGGAGGACATCGCGGTCCTGGAGGCCGAGGGCGTGGAGAAGATCTTCACGCCGGGAGCCGCCACCCACGAGATCGTGGAATGGCTGCGTGACCGGTTGGGCGTCGTCACCGTCTGAGGCTGAGGAGACCCATGGATCTGTACGAGCACATGGGCAAGGATCTGTTCCGCGCCCACGGGATCGCGACACCCCGCGGCATCGTGGCGACGACCGCCGAGGAAGCAGCCGAGGCGACGAGTTCGCTGGGCGGTCGATCCGTGGTCAAGGTGCAGGTCCAGGTCGGCGGTCGCGGCAAAGGGGGCGGCGTGGTCCTGGTCGATTCGCCTGAGCGAGCGGCGGAGGAAGCGGCGCGGATGCTCGGCGCGGACTTCAAGGGTCACGCGGTGACGCAGGTGCTGGTCGAGGAGCTGCTGCCGATCGCCCGCGAGTTCTACACATCGTTCCTCCTCGACCGCGCGAACGGGGAGTACCTGGCGATGATGACCGCCGAGGGTGGAGTTGACATCGAGACGCTCGCGGTCGAGCGCCCCGAGGCGCTGCGCCGGGTCCACGTCGATCCGGCGCTCGGGCTGCGGGCCTGGCACGTGCGCGAGCTCACCGGCACGCTCCCGTCCGGCGCCCGCGAAGGTGCAGGCGAGATCCTGCGGAAGATCTGGACGCTCTTGCAGGAGGCCGACGCGACGCTCGTGGAGATCAACCCGCTCGTGCAACTCGAGGACGGGAGCGTCGTCGCGCTCGACGCGAAGGTTACGATCGACGACAGCGCCTTGTTCCGCCACGCCGATCTGGAGGCACTCGCCTCGCAGTTCCCGATCGACCCGGTCGAGGCTCGCGCGAAGGCCGCCGACCTGCAGTACGTGAAGCTGGACGGCGAGGTCGGGATCATCGGCAACGGTGCCGGGCTGGTGATGTCCACGCTGGACGTGGTGGCGCAGGCCGGGGGGCGTGCGGCGAACTTCCTGGACATCGGGGGAGGCGCGAGCGCCGACACGATGGCGACCTCGCTGGAGGTGATCCTGTCCGACCCCTCGGTGAAGGCGGTCTTCATCAACATCTTCGGGGGGATCACGCGGTGCGATGTGGTCGCGGCGGGGATCCTGGAGGCGCTCGGGCGCGTGGAAGCGACCGTCCCGCTGGTGGTCCGTCTGGATGGGACGAACGCCGAGGAGGGGCGCCGGATCCTGGCGGAAGCGGCGCATCCGCGGATCGTGCCGGTGGCGACGATGGACGAGGCTGCCGCCGAGGCCGCCCGCCTGGCGGGAGCGGCCGCATGAGCGTCCTGGTCGGCAAGGACACCCGGCTGGTCGTCCAGGGCATCACCGGGAGCGAAGGAACCTTCCACGCGCTCCGCGACCGGGCCTACGGCACCGATGTCGTTGCCGGCGTGACCCCCGGGAAGGCCGGGCAGGACGTCGAGGGCATCCCGGTCTACGACACGGTGGCCGACGCCGTGCGTGAGACGGGTGCGAACACCTCGATGGTCTTCGTACCGCCGCGCTTCGCTGCCGAGGCGATCCTGGAGGCCGCCGACGCCGGCGTCGAACTCGTCGTCTGCATCACCGAGGGTATCCCCGTGAAGGACATGGCCCACGTGCATGCCTACCTGCGCGCCACCACGACCACGCTGGTCGGCCCGAACTGCCCGGGCGTGATCACGCCGGGCGTCGCCAACGTGGGGATCATCCCCGGCGAGGTGTGCTCACCCGGCCGCGTCGGGTTCGTGAGCCGCAGCGGGACGCTCGTCTACCAGATCGTGCACGAGCTCACCTCGAAGGGGATCGGACAGTCCACGTGCATCGGGATGGGCGGTGACCCGGTGCACGGGATCGGGTTCATCGAGGCGCTCCGCCTGTTCGAGGACGACCCCGACACCGACCTGATGATCATGACCGGGGAGATCGGCGGTGACGACGAGGAGCGTGCTGCTGCGTTCATC
>JBKJXU010000162.1:0-2840 GCA_046716145.1 Actinomycetota bacterium | reverse complement strand
GCCCGAGCCCGTCGAGGTCGATCGACTCGTCGGGCGTAACCCCGGCACGCACCTGGGAGGCCTGATGGTCGAGGCGGATCCTCCATAGCAGGCGGAAGGCCTCCTCCAGGGCGGCGGCGTCGCGAGGCTGCAGGTTCCCGGCGGCGACGGACGACCGCAGCCGCTCGATCGTGCGATTCGAGGTCGCCCCGCTCATGGCACCGAGCACGCGTGCGAGGCTCGTGACCGGGGCGACGCCGTCGCGCTTCACGTTCAGCACCGCACCCCGCTTCAGGAGCGTGCGGATCGGCTTCGCGTCCGTCGCCCACCGTGCGAGCCTCCGCTGCATCCCCGGGCGCCGGCCGATCTGCGCCGCCGCCCCGCCGATCGCGGCAGCCGCGTCCAACGGTCCGGCGACCTGCCGGTGATCGAAGATGATCGCCGTGAGCCCCGCGGCGAGCGGGTCCAGGTCGCCGGCCCACCGCTCGAACCGCTCGCGCCACTCCTGCGGGGTGCCCCGCCAGTCTCGGTTGCTCGCGATCACACCTGCACTGCACGCGGGGATCCCCGCGGCCTGCACCGCCTCGGTCACCCCGGCGGCCAGGGCCTGGAAGTACGGGTCCACCTCGTCGGCGGAGAGACTTCCGGGATCGTAGATCAGGCCGTGGTCCTGATCCGTGGCGATCGCCTGCTCGTGCCGCGCCTGGCTCCCGAGCGCCAGCCACGCCCAGGGGCACGGCGGAAGCCCGACGCGCTCGACCGTCAGGTCGATCGCCCGGGTGACGAGGGCATCGTGCAGGACGCCGGCAGCGTGTCCGACCGCGAGCGGATCCATCGAGGAGGCCACCAGGTCGGCCAGCATCCCCGGTGCCCGCCGACCGGCCTCTGCCAGCGCCTCGACGGTAGGTGCGTCCTCGATCTCGCGCCGCAGCCGCACCGCCGTGCGCCGCTCGAGGGCCAGCAGGTCGGTGTCCGTCACCAGCGCCAGCACCTCGGGGCCGGACACCACCGGGACGTGGTGGATCCCGCGCTCCAGCATCAGCGCGAGCGCATCGGACGCGGTCGCCTCCGGCGGCAGGCTGACCACGGGATGCGTGGCGATCGTCTCGACCGGCGCGGCGAGGTCGCGGCCCTCGGCGATCGCGCGCGCCCGGAGGTCGCGATCCGTCACGATGGACCAGCCGTCGGCCCGACGGATCAGCGCCGCCGAAGCGCGGCCTTCGGTCATCCGGGCGGCCGCCTGCTCGATCGAGGTCCCGGCCTCGACGACGACGAACGCCTCCGTCGGCAGAGATCCGAGGCTGATCGCCCACGGGTCCGGCCTCGACGTTGACGGGATGTCCACGACCCGGAGTATGGCCCGGGCTCGAGGCTCAGTGCGAGACCGCGGCGGCGGCGATCTCGGACACGAGCGTGCGGTCCCAGAACCGCTTGAGCGCGAACGGCGCGATCAGGTCGGGAACCCGGCCGGTGGCGATCAGCTCCGCCATCGTGACCCCCACGATTGGCGTCGCCTTGAACCCGTAGGTGCCCCACCCGCCGTCGATCAGGAACCCCTCCACGTCGGTGAGGCCCATGATCGGTGAGTAGTCCGGCGTCACGTCGCAGAGCCCGCCCCAGGACCGCATGACCTTGACCTTGCCCAGGATCGGCACGAGTTCGACCGCGTGCTTGGCCGTGGCCTCCAGGAAGTTGAGCGTCGAGCCCTGGTTGTAAGACGAGTACGGCTCGATCTCCGAACCGACCAAGACCTCGCCCCGGTCGGTCTGCGAGATGTAGATGTGCAGCGTGCCCGACACGATGATCACGTGCAGGAAGGGTTTGAGCGGCTCGGTGACGAACGCCTGCAGCGGGTGCGTCGTGATCGGCGTCTGCACCCCGGCCATCGAACAGATCTCGGTGGTCCAGCCGGCCACCGCCGACACGACCACGCGCGAGGAGATGTCGCCGCGGCTGGTCCGAACCCCGGCCACCTTGCCCTCCTGCACGATGACGCCCGTCACCTCCGTGTCCTGGTGGATATGCACGCCCGCGGCGTCGGCCTTGCGGGCGTAACCCCACACGACCGCGTCGTGGCGGAGCACGCCGCCCGGCGGGTGGTAGAGCGCTCCCATGATCGGGAACGGCGGGTGCTCCGAGGTGTCGAGTTCGGGGCAGAGCGCCGCCACCTCCTCGGTGGTGATCACCCGGGAGTCCACGTCGAGCAGCCGGTTGACCTCCGACCGCTCATGCGCCACGTTGAGCGTGCGCTCGGCGTGTGCGAGCGTGAGGTGCCCTTGCTGGGAGAAGAGCAGGTTGTAGTCCAGCTCCTGGGAGAGCTGCCCGTAGAGGCGCAAGGCCTCCTTGTAGAAGGCGACCCCTTCGGGGGTGCGGTAGTTCGCACGGACGATGGTGGTGTTGCGACCGGACCCGCCCGCGCCGATGTAGGCCTTCTCCAGGATGGCGACGTCGGTGATCCCCTGCTTGGCCAGTTCGTAGGCGATCGCGAGGCCGTGCGCCCCACCACCGACGATCACGACGTCGTAGCTCCGCTTCATCTCATGGTGGCGCCACATGCGCCAGGGCTTGAAGTAGCGGACCGGGTGCACCTAGGACCACCCCTCCTTGCGCAGGGCCGTCCAGCCGACCGGACCGCCGCCCATGCGCTCCGCCGCGCCCACGAACGTCTCCCAGGCGTAGCGGCCGAACTCGGCGGCGACGTAGACCTCGAACACCGGGATCGGCAGATCGCGTCGTACCACGATCCCGCGGGCCTCGCCGAAGGAGGCCCCGGTCGCCGACCCCGGGGCGAGCCGACGGTGATCCCAGGCCGTGAGCCGCGCCATCAGGTCGTCCAGCCGCCCGCCGGCGAGGGCGTAGCC
>JBKJXU010000161.1:0-6653 GCA_046716145.1 Actinomycetota bacterium | reverse complement strand
GGGCTGCGCCTGCTGGAAGGCAAGATGGTGCTCGAGCTCGCGCCGGCCGGGGCCGACAAAGGCGATGTCGTCCGGCGCCTGGCCGACGGCGCTCGCTCCGTGCTCGTGGCCGGTGATGACCTGGCGGATGTCGCGGCGTTCGCGGAGGCCGGGCGTCTCGAGGACTCAGGACTCGCCGCGTGCCGGATCGCCGTGGGGGGTCCCGAGGTGCCGCAAGAGCTGGTCCTGGCCGCCGACGTCGTTATCGATGGCCCCGATCGGCTGCTGGTGCTCCTCGCTTCGTTGTGACTTCGTCCCGCGTACCTGATCCAGGTCGCGGAGCTGCGACGTCAGCCAGCGCGCCGGGTTGCTCGTGAGCACGGCGCGCGTCAAGCCCCGTGCCCGGCGGACCCGTTCCTCCTCGGGCATCTCGAGCGCCGTGCGGATGGCCTCGGCGGTCTCTGCCACGTCGAACGGGTTCACGCCGATCGCGTGGCGGCCCAGACGTCCGTACGCGCCTGCGTTCACCGACAGGACGAGCGCACCGTGGCGCCTGTTCACGAGCGGTCCCTCCATCGCCACCAGGTTCATGCCGTCGAAGATCGGGTTGACGACGAGCGCGTCGTACAGGCCGTAGGCCGCGACGGCGGCCGGATAATCCTCCTCGGTGCGGATCTCCAGCGGCGCACAGCCCTCGCCGCCGTGGTGCTTGTTCAGGACGTCGGCTGCCTCCATGCACCGCTCGGCGTAGGCCTGGTACTCGGGGATCTCCGTGCGCGATCGTGGGAGCAGCGAGAGGAACCGGACCTTGCCGCGCCACTGCGGGTTCTCGGTCAAGAAGGTGTCGTAGGCCTGGTAGCCGCGCACGATGTTCTTCGACAGTTCCAGGCGGTCCACGCGCAGCAGCAGCTTCGCGTCGCCGCGCCAAGCGCCCAGCTCCTTCCGCAGCGCTTTCACCTCTGGTGAGGCGGCGCTGCGGCGCAGGGGACCGGGGTCGAGCGCGATCGGGTAGGACTTCACCAGTACCTTGCGTCCGTCGATCTCGATCCGGCGCCCGCGCATGTCGACGCGCACACCGTGCAGCGTCTCGCGGACGCAGAGCAGGAAGTTCTCGGCCCAGCGTTCGGCCTGGAAGCCCAAGACGTCTGCTCCCAGCATCCCGCGGAGCAGATCCTCACGCATGTTCGGTGGCAGCAGTTTCAGGTATGTCGGGCCGGTGAACGGGGTGTGGGTGAAGTGGGCGATCCGCGCGTTGGGCGCGATCTCGCGCAGGAACCCCGGCACGAGGGCGAGTTGGTAGTCCTGGATCAAGAAGACGGGCGTGCGATCCTCCTCGGTGGCGAGCCGTTGCGCGAAGGACCGGTTGACCTCGCGGTAGTCCTCCCAGAGCAGACGCGTCTCCGCGTCCCAGGCGGGCAGGTACGCCAGGTCGAACAGGTAGTGGTGCATCAGCCACAGGACACGGTTCGAGATGCCGTTGTAGTAGCCCTCGTAGCGGGCTGCTTCGATGTCGACGAACGCCGCGTGTCCGGCGGGTTCGACCTCCTGCGTCGTGCCGGACTCCGCAACCTCACGGTCCACGTCGGTCATCGGCACGGCGAGCCAGGTGGCGTCGGATTCGAACAACACGCCCGCGAGCGCCGTGACGAGACCGCCGGTCCCGCGTTCGCCCTGGATGGAGCCGCCCTCGCTCCTGAAGGCCACCGGCCCTCGGTTGGAGGCGACGACCAGCGGCGATTCGAACGCCGTGGGCTTGGTGACCGACATGGACGAGGATCACTCTAGCCCGCGGGCGCGTGGGAGCACACCCTCAGGACTCGCCGCGGTGACGCCGCTCGCGTAGCGTGCGCCAGATATGAACCGCCTGCTCTCCCACCTCGGACCCCCGGTGCTGGCCCTGCGGGCCGTCGTTCGCAACCGGCCGATGATGCGCGCGCAGGTCGCGTTCTTGCTCTTCAACATCGCCGAACCGGCCGCGTGGATCGCGATCCTCGTCTACGCGTACGACCAGGGGGGGACGGGCGCGGTGGGGCTGGTCTCCATCCTCCTCCTCGTCCCGGCGGGCCTCTTGGCACCGGTGGCGGGCGCCATGGGGGACCGGTTCCGTCGCGAGCGTTTGGTGCGCGCCGGCTACGTGGCGCAGGGCGCGTGGTGTGGCCTGTTGGCCCTCGCCGTCTGGGTGGAGGCGCCCGCCCCGCTGGTCTACGCGGTCGCCGTCGTGTCCGCGCTCACGTTCGTCACCGGGCGACCGGGGCACCACGGGCTCATGCCGTCGCTCGCGACCACGCCCGAGGAACTCGCCGCGAGCAACTCGGTCTCCTCGCTGACCGAAGGCATCGGCGGTGCCGTGGGTGCGGCGTTGTCTGCTGGGCTGCTTGCCGCCTGGGGCGCCGGCGCGGTGCTGGCGGCGACCGGCGTGATCGGGGTCGCGGCGGCCGTCGTGACCACCGGTATCCGCACACGGTGGGCCGAACGGACGGAGCGGTTCCGGCTGACGTCGCTCGCGACCGACGCCGCCTCGGGGATCGCGGCGCTCGCACGGTCGCGCGGGCCGAGGCTCCTGGTCAGCATCGTGGGGGCGCTCGCGATCGCGACGGGGGTGGTGGGCGTCCTCACCGTGCCGCTCGCGATCGACACCCTCGGACTCGGCGAGCCCGGCGTGGGGCTCATCAGCACGACCTGGAGCGTGGGCGCGTTCGTGGGTGCCGGGGTCTCGGTCGGTTTCGTGACCCGCCGCTCCCTGGCCGGACCACTCCTGGCCTTCGCCCTGTCGTTCGGCCTCGGTTCCGTCTTGTTCGGGTTCGCCGATGCGGCGGTGGTCGCCGTCGCGGGAGCCGTTCTCGTCGGCGCCTCGATCACGATGCTCGACGTCTTGGGCCGCACGCTCCTGCAGCGCGCCACCGATGACCGCTTGCTCACGCGTGTCCTCGGTGTCGTCGAGGCTCTCTGGTTGCTGGGCTACGGCGTCGGCTCCGCGATCGCGCCCGCGCTGGAGGGTTGGCTCGGGCTGCTCGGCGGATTCCTGATCGGCGGAGCGCTCATGGGCGCCGCCGGAGCGGCCGCGCTCCCGGGTCTGCGTCGCATCGATCGCACCGTCGTCGTCCCCGAGCGTGAGATCGCGTTGCTGTCCGGCATCCCGATGTTCGCTCCCCTCCCGCGCCTGGACCTGGAGCGGCTCGCGGCGCATCTGGATCGGCTGGTGGTCACCGCGGGCACCGAGGTCATCCGCCAGGGCGACGTCGGGGACAGGTTCTACGTGGTAGACGCGGGTGCGTTCGAGATCCTGCGCGACGAACGGGTGATCGCCACCGCGGCCGAGGGCGACTTCTTCGGCGAGATCGCGCTCCTGCACGATGTCCCCCGCACGGCGACGGTCCGGGCAACGGAGGACTCGGCGGTGTGGGCCCTCGACCAGGAGGAGTTCCTGGCCACCGTCACGGGACTCCCGCAAGCGGCGAGCGCTGCCCATGAGGTCTCGGCCGAGCGTCTGCGAACGGCCCCGCCGGCCTAACCGTCGGCGATCGCGAACCCGTCGCCGTCGCGCGTGACCCGCACCTCGACCGGCATGTGCACCGCACCGAGCAGGAGCCCTCGGTCGGCGGCTATGCCGAGCAGCGTTCGCCGCGTGGCCTCGTTCGTGGGGCCGTCCATGTCGGCCGCGCTCACCCACTGGGGGTGGGTGACGTTGAGCGCGGCCACGAAGGCGTCGCCGGCCCACACGAGCGCTTCGCCGACCAGGACCGCGAGGTGTCCCGGCGTGTGTCCCGGGGCCTCGATCGCACCCACGCCCGGCGCGACGTCCGTGGCTCCATCGATCTGATCGAGCGTCCCCGCGTCGAGGAGCGCCTTGAGCGCGCGCGCGGCCGGCTCGCCCGCTCCCCCCGGCAGGCTCGCCGCCTCGTCCGAGCCCCAGAACGACGCCTCGGCACGGTGGATCACGTGGCGGGCGTCGGCGAACACGGGCGAGCCGTCGGGAGCGAGGAGGCCACCCACATGGTCGGCATGACCATGGGTGATCACGACCGTCCGCACGTCCCACGGGCGGACGCCCACCTCGGCCAGTTCTTCGAGCGCGCGACCCGCTCCGATCTCCCGGCCGGCTGCGCCCATCCCGGCGTCTACCAGGACGTGGCCGCCTGGGGTCTCGATCAGGAGCGCGGTCATCCGGCCCGGGAGCATCCCCTCGGCGTCCAGGAACGGCTGCACGAACGGTCCGTGGACGGCTTCGTCGTACCCGCGGAAGACGAACCGTGGGGAGACCGGACGCCACCCATCCACGATGACGTGGCAACGGATGCCGCCCGCGTCGATCGGCAGCGCCATGATCCGGGCAGCCTACGCTCGCCCGGCTGGTTGCTGGGAAGCGCATCGAACCAGGTTGCGCGCCGACGGGCGCAGGCGCAGACTCCTCGCGGCCCGACCTTCGGACGGACCGCTGGCGGTTGGCTCCGCCGGATCGGGAACTGAGAGGGGGAACGCATGGCGGACACCGCTTCGGGTGCCACGCAGGCGGAACGGGATTCTGCCGATCTTGCCAAGTTCGGGTACCAGCAGGAGCTGAAGCGCGACCTGCATGCCTTCAGCTCGTTCGCCGTGGCGTTCAGCTACATCTCGCCTTCCACCGGCATCTTCGCCCTGTTCGGGGTGGGGATCGCGGCCCTCGGGGCCTCGATGTTCTGGACGTGGCCCGTGGTCGCTCTGATGCAGTTCATCGTGGCGCTCAACTTCGCGGAGCTGTCGAGCCACTTCCCCGTCGCGGGATCCGTCTATCAATGGACGAAGTACCTCGCTCCGCGCGGCTACTCGTGGTTCACGGGGTGGCTCTACCTGATCGCGGGGATCATGACCGTGGCATCGGTCTGCGCGACCCTCCCGCTCGCGTTGCTGCCGATGCTCAACACCGCGTTCGGCTGGAACTTCAACACCGCGTTCGGGAGCGCCGACCAGGCGGTCGTGGCGGTCATCACCCTGGTCCTCATCACCGTCCTCAACATCTACGGCGTGAAGCTCGTGGCCGTCGTCAACAACACGGGCGTCATCTTCGAGATCCTCGGGATGGTCGTGTTCGCGCTCATCCTCGCCGCCTTCAATGACACGAACGGGTTCGGGGTGATCTTCGACTCGGAAGCGTCGGGCAACCTGTTCGCGTTCCCGGCGCCGGTGACCATGTCGTTCTTCCTGGTCGGGATGTTCATGAGCTTGTACGTGGTCTACGGGTTCGACACGGCGTCCACGCTCGCGGAGGAGACACACAATCCGCGACAGGAAGCGCCGAAGGCGGTCCTCGCCTCGATCGCGGGCGCCTTCGTGATCGGCGCGATCTTCCTGTGGGGGCTCCTCGTCGCGGTCCCGGACCTGGCCGGCGCCTCTGGTCTGCTGCTCGGCCCGGGGGCCCTCATCCCGGAGATCCTCTCCGACACGTTGACCGTGTTGTACCTGATCGTCGTTGTCGCCTCGATCTTCGTGTGCTGCATGTCGATCCTCACCTCCACGATCCGCCTCGCGTTCGGCATGGCGCGTGATGACCAACTCCCGTTCTCGAAGGCGATGGCGAAGGTCAACCCGAGGCTGCACACGCCGGTCGCGGCCTGCATCATCGTCGGGGTGCTGTCGGCCGTGCCTTTCATCCAGTTCTCCGGTCCAACGGTGATCGCCGTCGGGGCGACCGCCTCCATCTACCTCAGCTACCTGCTGGCGAACCTCGCGGTCATGCGGGCTCGCACGAAGGGGTGGCCGAAGACCAAGGCGCCGTTCTCGCTCGGCAAGTGGGGCATGATCGTGAACGTCGTCGGCATCCTCTACGGGGCGGCGATGCTGGTGAACTTCCTCACGCCGTCATCGGTCACCAGCGCGTGGGACCCCAACGCGGCCGAGGCGGGGGCCAGCTATCTCCGCGTCTTCACGAACCCCAAGCCGGTGCAAACCGA
Organism: Actinomycetota bacterium; assembly: GCA_046716145.1. Lineage (GTDB taxonomy): Bacteria > Actinomycetota > UBA4738 > UBA4738 > HRBIN12 > AC-51. Next base: position 747 of record JBKJXU010000161.1, on the reverse strand, counting down.
CTGGTACGCCGAAGGAGAGCAGCTCGTCGACTTCAAGATCGGTTTCCTGAACGACATCCCCGTGATCTGGACGATCTTCGCCCTGATCTTCATCAGCGGGGCCCTGTACTACTGGCTGGTCCAGCGCAACAAGCCGTACGCGCCCGTGGTTTCGCCGGACGAGGATCTGTCCGGGATCGTGAGTCAGACCTCCTAGCGTGGCTGGGCGGGTCCGTCGCGAGGCGGACCCGCCCGCTCATCGACACCATGGAACTCATCGTCACGGATCGCGCCGCGGGCTACATCGCCGAGCATGGCGGTGAGGCGTGGGTCTGGCTCGACCCGCACCGGGGGATCGTCGGGTCGCACATCTGGCTCGAGGCGCACTGCGAGTCCCCCCGCGCGTCGCGCCGTTCGAGCTTCACTCGCAGTTCCCGCCGCCCCCATCGGTTCAGGCGGCTGGAGGTGGAGGGGGCCACGCTGCACTACGACTTCGGCAACCAGGACCCACCTGAGGAGCTCCTCCTCGACGTGAAGGGCTGGCGGAAGGGGACGCGGCGTCTGGAGGCCTACTGGAACGGCTGCGTGTTCGTGGGGCCCGACATCGCGGCCCCCCAGGGTTGAGACCCCCGGAGATCTTTCTACGGTTATCCGGGCGCCGCACGAAGAGCTCCGTGCCTACTGGGAAGGACATAGCTTCGCGTCCCGCCGGCCCCCCGGGGGGGGCCTAGGCGCCCCCCCCCCGCCGCCCCCCCACCCGGGGGGGCC